>JBDUXZ010000017.1 GCA_039944855.1 Rhodothermales bacterium
GGTGCTCCAGGCCGAGACCGAGACGATCACCCGCTACGTCGCGCGGCGGCGGCAGGCCGAGGCGTTCGGGGACTACGGGCTCGCGGCCGAGCTCGACACGATCCTCAGCGACGAGACGCGGCACAAGGAGGAGACCGACAAGCTCCTCCGCGACCTTGGGGCCTGAGCTTCCGGTCGGCATCACTCCGCGCCGGGTGGGCCAGCAGCCCCGCCCGGCCTCTTCGCCGCCATTCGCCTCTCTCTATCATGAACGGCAAAAGAAACATCGCGGCGGGCTTCCTTTTCCTGGCGGCCTTCATGGTCTACGGCTTCGTGCTCATCTACCTGCGGGACTTCGCGCCGGGTAAGGCAGAGTGGATCGCGAGCTACGCCGTCGGGGCGCACTTCGAGTCGCGCCTGGCCCACGTACACGGCAACCTCTTCGCCCTCCTCAACGTCGTGATCGGGTACCTGCTCTACCGTCTCCCTTACGATCCGCGCGCCGCGCGTGGGGTGTCGTGGCTGGCGCTCGTCGGGATGCTGATGCCGCTTGGGATCCTGGCGGAGGTACTTGTCGGCGCACCGCCTGCGTTCGTGCTCCTCGGCGGGGTTTCAATGGTGGCGGCTGTGGCCTGGCTGGGCGCCGCTTCGTTCTCGCTCCCGGCGGCATCGCCGGGCCGCGCGGCCTAGAAGAGCCGAGTCCGTATTGTGAGGTCAAACCACGCACGCGATGCACCGTATTCTCCTCATCGAAGACGAGCGACAGGTGGCCTCCTTTGTCCGGCAAGGGCTGGAGGAGGAGGGTTACGCCGTCGAGTGGGCTGCTACGGGGCGTGAGGGCGAGCGCCGTGCCCTCGCCGAACCGTTCGACCTCGTCCTCCTCGACCTCCGCCTCCCGGATGTGCATGGGATCGAGGTGTGCGAGGCCGTCCGCCGGCACGATCCCACGCTCCCCATCCTCATGCTCACGGCGCTCGACGCCATCGAGGACCGCGTGGCCGGCCTCCGCGCCGGCGCCGACGACTACCTCCCCAAGCCGTTCGCCTTCGACGAACTCGTCGCCCGCGTCGAGGCGCTCCTGCGCCGGGCTGCGCTCGAACCCGCCGACCGCGCCCACACCGACGGCCCGCTCGCCGTCGATCCTGCCACGCGGCAGTGTACCTGCTTCGGCGAGCCGCTCGACCTCTCGGCGACGGAGTTCGACCTGCTGGCCTACTTCGTCGCGCGCAAAGGCCAGGTGCTGACCCGCGACGAGCTCCACCGCGACGTGTGGGGCCACCGCTTCGACCGCGGCACCAACCTCGTGGACGTGTACGTCGGCTACGTGCGGCGGAAGCTGACGGCGGCGGGGTGTGCCGCACGGATCGAGACGATGCGGGGGGTCGGGTACCGGTACGTCCCGGCCGAGGACGTGGAGGTGTCGCGAGATGGTTGACGATGCCTCCCACGCGCAAGACGCGCACCCGATGGCGCTCTCGCGTTTGGCTAAGAAATCCCCGTCATTCCGGGTTCGGCTGACCCGCACGCTCGGCATGGCGCTGGGCTCAGCGCTGCTCGTCCTCGGCTTCCTCGTGGTGCTCGGAGCGTGGGCGTTCATGAACTACAGCTCCCGTGCTTACCTCGCCTCCGAGGTCAACAACTTCACCGCCCACGTCGTTCGGGGAGACCGGCTCGACCTTGATGCGTATCCCTGGTCCGAGCCGCACCACCGCTTCACCGAGCGCCACATCGACCCCCACTTCATCCAGGTGTTCGACGCGGAGGGTCGGCCCCTTCGCTCGTCGGCGAACGTCGCCCGGCTCGGCGAGAGCTTCCCCGCCCGCCGCCTGCCCGTCACCGGAGCCGACCCCGGCGTCGGGCGGCTGCGGACGTTCGAAGCCGAAGGTACGTCCTTCTATTACCTCGCGACGCCGCTCGCGACCCAGCAGGGAACCCCGCTCGGCTACCTCCAGATCGCGCGGTACGAGCCGGGCATCGGGGCGATGATCGGTCGGATTGGCTTCGGGCTCGCCGTGGGATACGTCGTCGCGCTCGCCGGACTCCTCGCCCTGCTGTGGGCCGTCGGTGGGCGCGTCGTCCGGCCGCTGGAGGCGATGACGACGGCTGCGCGGAACCTCTCGCCTGACCGGCTGGACCAGCGCGTGCCCGTCCCCCCCGACGCCGACCGGGAGACGGCTGAGCTTGGCCGCGCGCTCAACGACGCCCTGACGCGCCTCGAAGGGGCGTTCGACGAGGTCCACCGCTTCACCGCCGACGCCGCGCACGAGCTCCAGACCCCGCTGACGGTCCTGCTCGGCCACGTCGAGGTGGCGCTCCGGCGCGAGCGCTCAACGGAGGCCTACCGCGAGACGCTCCGCGTGCTCCAGGCGGAGGCCGAGGGGCTGGTCCGCACGGTGCGCGGGCTCCTCGCCCTCGCGCGCAGCGAGGGGCCGTCAGCGCCCCATGAGTTCGTGGACCTCGGCCTCCTCGCACACGAGGAAGCCGACGCTGTCCGCCCCCAGGCCGAAGCGAAGGGGCTGGCGCTGACGGTCAGCGCCGAGGCCGGGGTCCGAGTGATGGGGCACCCGACCCTCCTCCGCGAGGCCGCGCAGAACCTCCTCGACAACGCTGTGAAGTACACTAATGCGGGCGAAGTACGTGTGGGTGTGCAGCGCCGCGATGGGCACGTCGCGTTCGCCGTGGAGGACACGGGCGTCGGTATCGCGCCCGAGCTCCTCCCCCACGTCACCGCCCGGTTCTGGCGGGCCGATGGCGTGCAGCACCTGCCGGGGAGCGGTCTGGGGCTCCCGCTCGTCGAGCAGGTCGCCACGTATCACGGCGGCCGGTTCAGGATCGACTCGGAGCCCGGCGTCGGGACGCGCGCCGAGATGCTGCTGCCGGTGGGGTAGTCGCCTTTTGTACTTGAAGCTTACCAGGCGTAATTAGGCAAAACGAACGCTCTTCCATCGAGGTAGCCTGGCAATGCTTGAGGACATTACGCTTTTTAAAGCGCTTGGCGAAGCGCTCGCCATCGGCCTCCTCATCGGGGTCGAGCGCTACAAGAGCCGTAGCGCCAATCAGAAGGCGTCGGCCGGTCTGCGAACCTTCCCCGCGATCGCACTCCTGGGCGCGGTCTGCGCCCTGATGGAGGTCCCCAGCTTCACGGTGGTGACCTTCGGCGCGCTCCTGGTGCTGATCGGCGTGGGCTACTGGCGCGAGTCGGCGAAGAGCCTCGGGCTGACGACCGAGATCGCCGCGCTGCTGACGTTCTGGTTGGGCTATCTGGTCGGGACCTACGAGGCCTTGATAATCAGCGCGGCCATCGTGCTCACGATCCTGCTGGCCTCCAAGGACGTGCTGCACGGGTTCGTCAAAGGGAAGGTGAGCGAGATCGAGTTCTACGACACGCTGAAGTTCCTCGCCGTGGTCTTCGTCATCTTCCCCCTGTTGCCGAATCGCGACATCGGTCCGTACGAGTTCTTCAACCCTACCGAGATCTGGCTATTGGTCATTCTGGTCTCGACGATCAGCTATTCGGGGTACGTGCTCATTCGAATCCTGGGTAGCAAACGCGGCCTCCAGGTCAACGCGCTGGTGGGTGGGCTCGTCTCGACGATGGCCGTGACCATGTCGCTGGCCGAGCGGGCGCGTAAGGCTCCCGAGGCCTCTCGGCTCTTCGGTATAACGGGGGTGATGGCGAATGCCGTGCAGTTCCCGCGCCTGCTGGTGCTCGTCTGGGTCGTCGACCGGGATCTGGCCCTGTTCCTGGCGATCCCGCTGATGGGCGCGTTCGTCGTGGGCCTAGTCGGGGCCTGGGCGCTGGGGCACGTCCGGAAGGTCTGGGAGGAGGCCCCTCCGGCGGAGATGCTTCTTGAGAATCCCTATTCGTTCTGGCCGGCCCTCAAGTTCGCCCTCTTGTTCGTGGTCGTGTTCCTATTTACGAAGCTCACGACCATCTGGTTGGGCGAGCAAGGCGTCTATCTCGTTAGTGCGGTCGCCGGTCTGGCCGACGTAAGCGCCATCTCGCTGTCGGTAGCAGACATGTCCCACAGCGGGTCGGTGTCGTTGCTGGCAGCGTCGGTCGCGATCTTGATCGCCGTGTCGGTGAACGCCTTGATGAAGTGGGGCGTAGCCCTGGTCAACGGCAACCGTGAACTGGCTTTCTGGCTAGGCGGCGGGTTTTTGACGATGCTGACGACGGGGGTATTGCTGGCCTTTGCGGTCTCAGGCTTTTGAGTAGCCCCAGAGAGATCAAGCGTCCCAGCACGTCGAGGCGATCATCCGTCGTGATTGCACTCGGTCATGCCAGGAGCAGGTAGAGCAGGCCGCCCGTGGCGAGGAGGGTGAGCGCGAGGATCGCCATTCCTTTCCAGTAGGGCAACACCGGCGGTTGAGGAGCATCCCACGACATGGCGGCGAGCGGTTGATCGTCAGGTGCTGTGGAGGAGGTGCATGACGTGCTCCATCCAGGGTGTTGCCCGGAGGACCGTCACGGCCCCGGCGAGGACGGCGACAGCACCCGCGACCCAGTTCAGGTGGGCGCGACGGGACGGTCGGAGGAGGGAGCCGAGCGTGGCGACGGCGAACAATGCCGGGACCGTAGCGAGGCCGAAGGCCGTCATGGTGAGCGCGCCACCGAACGCGGAGCCCGAGGCGACGGCGAGGGCGAGCGCGGCGTAGACGAGTCCGCACGGGAGGAACCCGTTGAGGAAGCCGAGGCCGAGCGTCGAAGCGGGGCTCCGGCGGCGGACGAAGAACGCGAGGGCGGCGCGGAAGCCGGGGAGCCGGGCGAGCGCACCCCCGCCCTCCAGCCACCGCGTGTTCCGCATCAGCCCGATCCCCATCCCGATGAGCACGACCCCAAGCGCGATGCTCAGCGCGTCCTGCATTCCGGCGAAGAGGCTGCCGAGTCCGGCCCCGAGCGTGCCTGCAACGGCTCCGAGTAGAGCGTAGGCCCCGGTCTTGCCGAGGTAGTAGAGCCCCTGCCGGAGGTGGAGCTGTGCCGCCGAGGGCTGGTCCTGCGCCAGCAGCAGCACGAGCGGCCCGCACATCCCCACGCAGTGGAGGCTGCCGGCGAGGCCGAACACGAAGGCGGCGGTGAGCGCGGCGAGGTCCATCGCGTCAGGCGGCGCGGGGTCGCAGTTCGACCTGCCCGCCGCGCACCCGCGTCTCGAAGGCGGGCTGGCGGTGGACGCTCGGGCCGTGGACGATGGAGCCGTCTCGGAGGTCGAAGACGGAGTCGTGCCACGGGCAGCGAACCGTGCAGCGACCATCCTCGCAGCCCTCGACCTCACCCTCGTCGAGGGGGCCGCCGGCGTGGGCGCACGTCGCCGCGAGCGCGTAGAGCGCTTCGCCGTCGCGGTAGAGGAGGACCGGCTCGCCGTCGTACTCCGCTCGCGTGGGCTGCCGCTCAAGGAGGTCGGCCTCGGTGAGGACGGCCTGCCAGTCTGCGTCTGCGTCGAACGAGGGCGCGTGGTCGGTGCCGACTTTGTGGGTGTAGACGAGGTGGCCGCCGAGCCAGGCCGAGGCACCGCTGAGGGCGAGGGCACCGAGCGAGAGCGCCACGCCACGCCCGTGGCGGCCGTGCCGCCGCTCACGAATGGAGAGGCCGTAGAGCACGACGTTGAGGTCGTT
Source organism: Rhodothermales bacterium (assembly GCA_039944855.1). Lineage (NCBI taxonomy): Bacteria > Pseudomonadati > Rhodothermota > Rhodothermia > Rhodothermales > Rhodothermales bacterium. The sequence goes on from JBDUXZ010000017.1 coordinate 5,593, forward strand.
GAGGGCGGCGTGGAGTGTGGCGGCCCCGGCCGCCGGCTTCGGGATGCCCGAGAAGTCGGCGAGTCCGGCGAGGGCCGTCGGTACGGCGGCCACGGTGCCGAACGTGGCGAGCGCATCGCCGGCCCAGCGCGCCTTCCGGTTCCCGCTCGCGAGGGCGGCTACGTCGAAAGCGGCCCCCGCCGCCCACGCACCGATGACGAAGTCGGTGAGGACGACGTGGAGCGGGTGGCCGAGCCAGGTCCCGTGGAGGAGGTCGGCCAGCGCGCGCGTCGGTGTGCCGCCCTGGAGGATGGCCTCGTGGAGGTCGTGGGCGAGGGCCTCACCGCGCTCCTGCAGACCGGGGATCGCGTCGAGGGCGGTTTCGGCGTACTTCGTGATAGGCATGATAGCGAGGGGCAAATGACGAAGGGGTCTGTCCGAGTGTCGTACTACGACGGGTTGGTGCCGGTCCCCGTCCGAGCGTCTCCTCCCGGAGCAAGGTCGGAGAGGCGCGCACGGAGGCGGAGCGCATTCCACGTCACGAACGCGCTCGAGAGCACCATCACGACGACGGCCACCAGCGGGTGGAGCAGCCCGGCCACGGCGAGCCCCAGCCCGACGGCGTTGTAGGCGAACGTCCACACGAGGTTGTGCCGGATCGTCTGCCGGGTCTGACGCGCGAGGCGGACGAGCCACGGCAGGCCGCGGAGGTCGGGGTCGTAGAGCGCCACGTCGGCGGCTTCGACGGCGAGGGCAGCCCCGCGCGCGAGGGCGATCCCGACATCGGCGGCGGCGAGCGCGGCGGCATCGTTGATCCCATCTCCGACTGCGGCGACGGGGCCGTGCGCGGCGCGGAGCGCTTCGACACGGGTGAGCTTGGCTTCGGGCGAGGCGTCGCCGCGGGAGGGAACGCCGAGCCGGCGTGCGAGAGCACGTGTAGCCGCCCCCCGGTCCCCCGAGAGCATCTCGACGTGCAGCCCCTCGGCGCGCAGGGCACGGACGGCGGCCTCGGCGTGTTCCACGGGGTGCTCGGCTACCGCCAGCACGGCGACCGGGTGTGCGTCTACAGCGAGAAACAGCGCTCGGCTTCCTTCTGCTTCGATGAACTGGGCAGCGTCGAGGAAGAGGTCATCTCCCCGCTCGCCGTTCAGCACACCGACGTTCCCCACGGCCACCTCACGCAGGATGCCCCCACTCCAGACCAGCCCGCGTACGCCGATGCCGGGCAGGACGTGGGCCTCGACGACCTCGGGCAGGACCAACCGACGGACTCGGGCCTCAGCGTAGACGGCCTCGGCGAGTGGGTGCTGTACGCCTCCCTCCACCGCTGCTGCGAGGGCGAGCAGCCGGTCGCCGTCGGCCTCGCTCTCAGGGGAGAGCCACTCAGGGGAGAGCCCGGCGACGACCGGCCATCCTGTCGCTCGACCATCGCCACCGACGAAGGCGGGGGTGGAAGCGACGCTAACCAGCGCACTCGGCGGTGGCACGATCACGCGCACTCGGCCTGACGTCGTACCGGTGAGGGTGCCGGTCTTGTCGAGCACCACGGCGCGGACGTCGCCGAGGTCGAGGAGGGCCTGCCCGGAGCGGACGAGGAGGCCCCGGCGGGCGGCGGCCCCGAGTGCGACGTGGAGTACGAGCGGGATCGCGAGGCCGAGCGCACACGGGCAGGCGATGAGCACGACGGAGAGCGAGGCGTAGAGCGCCCGCTCGAACCCGGCCACCCAGAACCATCCCGCGAACGTGGCGAGGGCGAGCGCGACGACGCCGGGGATGAGCCAGCGGAGGATGCGGTCCGTCGTCTGCACGATCCGGGGCGGACGGGTGAGCGCCTCGCGCATCAGGCGCTCGACGCGGGCCAGCCGCCGCTCCGTGCCGGTCGCGGTGACGCGGACGACGAGCGACCCGTCGAGGCTCGCCGTGCCCGCGTAGACCGATGCTCCCGGTGCTTTCGCAGCGGGCGCGCTCTCGCCCGTCAGCTTCGACTCGTCCACGAACCCCCGTCCGCGTGCGACTGCACCGTCGGCCGGGAGTACGTCCCCGGCGCGGATGCGGACGAGGTCGCCGACGCGGAGCTCGTCGGGGAGGACGGAGCCGGGGTCGGGGCGGAGCCGCTCGTAGGCGACGGTGGGCACGTCGAGGAGGCGGCGGAGCACGCGCGTCGTCTCGCCGCGCGTTCGGGCATCGAGGTAGCGGCCGAGGGTGTAGAGCGCGAGGAGCATGGCGGCGGTCTCGAGGTAGACCGGCCCCGTCCCCCGCACGAACGAGACGGCGCTCGCCGCGACGGCGCTCGTCGTGCCGAGGGCGAAGAGGACTTCGAGGGTGAGCCGGCCGCGCCGGAGGTCCCGGAGCGCGCCGTGCAGCACGGGTGGGCCGAGGAGCACGAGCGCGGGGATGGCCGCGAGCAGCATCGCCCAGTGCGCCGCGTCCCAGTCGCTTTCGAGCGCACGGAGGGTGCCGAACCCGTATCCGGATGAGATGGCGACAGAGAGCACCATCGTGAACCCGGCCAAGAGTGTGCCGACGAAGAGCCGGTAGAGGAGCGCCTGCTCTTCGGGCGAGCGCCCCTCTCCCACCCCGCTGCCCAGCACCTCGGCCACCATCCGGCAGCCATAGCAGCAGTACACGGCCTTTGGCGCGGCGTCGCCGCCGGGCACGCCGCCTCCCGGCACGGGGAGATCGCAGTGGGCGCAGCGGTTCATGACGAGGGACTATTCGGGGAGCACGGTGTCGGCGGGAGGGGCTCCTTCAGTACGGGGAATACCCTGGTTCTCGGGCAGGGCCAGTTCGTCGGCCGTCCACGGCTGCGAGCGCCCCACGAGGGCCTCGCGGATCGCGGCGACCTCCTCGGCCGAGATCGGGCCAGCGTCGTTGCCCCAGCTCGAACGCTCGTGCGTCGTGACGGCGGCGATCTCCTCATCCGAGAGCATCGGCCACGCCGGCATCGCCCCGTCGTACATCGTGCCTTCGACCTCAATGGGGCCGCTCAGCCCGTGCAGAACGACCCGAACGAGAACGCCCTTGTCGCCCTGCACGACTTCGGAGCCGGCGAGGGGCGGGAACGTGCCAAGCACGCCCTCGCCACCTGCTTGGTGGCAGGCAGCGCACCGCGACTGGTAGATCTGCGCCCCGTCTACGGACTCCGCGGCGGCCAAGGTGGGCACCGTCGCACTCGGGTGCTGGAGCCAGGGGTACGGGCTGAAGTCGCCGACGTAGCTGCCGAGGTAGTAAACGCCTATGAGGATCGTGCCGAAGATGGCGACCCACAGCCACATCGGCGGAGCCTCCCCCCCCTCCGGCGCGAGGGCGCTCTCCCGGAAATACGGCGAGAGCTGGTCGAGCGGCTCGTCGTGTTCGGTCTCCTCGGCCACGCCGGCAGGCGCCAGCGCGGGCTGAGGCTTGCTCGTCGGGTCGTGTTTTTCGTCGGGCATGGCGGCTACTCGGTGGCTCTGGCGGCGGCGGGCGTCCCGGCGGCTTCCAGCTTCAGCGTCATGAGGTAGGCGAAGAGCGCCTCGGCCTCGTCGGTCGGGACGACGAACTGACCGTCGGGCGGGGCGTAGGCGGGCGCAATCGTCACCGGCTCCTCCGAGGCGAGCACGGCGGCGGGCGGCTTCACCTCGAAGAGCCACGGGTAGGGCGGCATCACCGAGCCGGGGCTGACCGAGCGCGGCTGGTAGAGGTGGGCGAGGTGCCAGTCGCGCGAGGGCTGGCGCGAGGCGATGTCGTGGAGGTCCGGCCCGGTCCGCATCGTCCCGAGCAGGTGGGGGCGGTCGAAGACGTAGTCGCCGGGGAGCGAGCCGCGCGGCCCCCACCCGCGCGCGATGTCGCTGCCGTAGCCCTCGGCGCGCACCTGCTGCGTGTGGCAGTAGATGCAGCCCTCGCGGATGTAGACGTCGCGCCCCAGCGACTCGACGTTCGTGTAGGCGCGGGTGCCGGGCGTCGGCTCGACGGTGGCGAGCTGGAGCTTCGGCACGAGCGAGAGCGCCGTGTAGCTCATCGCAATTGCGGCGAACGCGCCGAGGAAGAGGAGGACGGGACGGGTCAGCATGGCGGAAGGGCCGAGGAGTCGGTCAGAGCAGGTTTGCGTCGGTGCCGGGAGTGGCCGGGGTCGTGCCGCCGTCGCCGCGCCCAAAGAGGCCCTCGGGCGGCGGGCGGAAGTAAACGGGGCCGGCCGGGGTCGGGCCGCGATGTCGGACGATCTGCCAGACGAGGTACGCGAAGACGAGGTGGCCGACCGTGATGAGAACGCCCGCAATCGAGCGGCTCCACAGCCACGGCTTCGTCGCGCCCACCGTCTCGATGAACGGGATCGAAGCGTCGTTCACCATCAGCCCCTGGATGATGCCGCCAGCGGTGAGCCCCACGACGTACATCCCGATCCCCAGGCCCGTCGTCCAGAAGTGGACGGCAATGAGCTTTCGGCTCCGCCACTCCCACCCCGTCACACGCGGGAGGAGGTAGTAGAGCGACCCGAAGGCGACCATCGTGGCGAAGCCGTAGACGCCGAGGTGAGAGTGCGCGATGGTGTGGTGGGTGAAGTGCGTCACCTCCATCAGCGAGCGGAACGGCATCAGCGCGCCCTGGAGGCTCACCACGGTGTAGCTCATCGCTCCGAAAACGACGAACCGCAGCGTCGGACTGTAAAAGACCCGCTTGATCCGTGCGAAGGCCGTCATGTGGTGGTTGACAGCGACGACGAGGACCGGGATGATCATCATCGCGCTGAACACGATCGACACCGTCACCACCCACTGCGGCGGCGGCCCCCCGACGAGGTGGTGGACGCCGGCCCAGTTGTAGAAGAGGGCTAGGGTCCAGAAGCCGAGGTACGAGAGGTGGTAGGAATACACCGGCCGGCCGACCACCTTCGGGATGAAGTAGTACGCCGCCGCCAGCCCTACGGGCGTCAGCCACAGCCCGAGGATGTTGTGGGCGAACCACCAGTTCACCGTCGCGTGCGGCACGCCCGAGTAGATCGGTAGTAGCACGGCGATGAGGAGGATCGGCGTCCAGAGCATGCACGCGCCGAGGTACCACACCGAGATGTAGAGGTGCTGCACGCGGCGGTGCGGCAGCGACGAGAGCAGCGCGAACGCCACGAGCCCCAGCGCCGGCACGATGAAGAAGAAGGCGATGACGGGCATCTCGATCCACTCGACGCCCGTGGAATACCCCGCCAGCAGCCCGAGCGTCCCGACGAGCACGCCGAGGTTCCACAGCGCGCAGCTCGCGAGCAGCACCCACGGGTGGCGGACCTCGGTCTTGAGCAGCCGCCCCCACAGCCAGATCATGATCCCTACGTCCACCATCGAGAGCCAGCCGTAGATCATCGTGGCGAGGTGGGCCGGGCGCACGCGCCCGAACGTGAGCGCCGCCGTCTGCCCCAGCCAGTCCGCCTCGTGGAGCTTGAACGAGGCGATGAGCGCGAAGACGGTCCCGACGAGGAGCCAGAAGACGCCGCTGAGGACGTAGGCCAGCACGGGCCGCCGCGCCGCCGCATCCACGCTCCTTCGCCACGAGGCGACGGTCTCGGGGACCGCGTCGGTTCGGGCGTCGGCCGTGCGAACGTCGGGCATACCGGGATGGGAGGTGCTCATGAGGTCGGCAGCGTGCGGGTGAGCGGGTGGCGGCCAGCCGAGGCATCGCTCGGCGCGTCGCCCGGCGCGAAGAGCTGGTCCTGCGGGATGCCCAGCGGCTCGGCCTCGTCGAAGAGCACGAAGGCCCCGGCCGAGAGCCGGCGGAAGAGCCCGGCGCGGTCTGCCCGAAACAGTACGGTGAGCGTGACGCCCGCCCCGAGGACGAGCACGCCGAGGACGACGAGGAGCGGCGTGTAGGTCATGCCGGTGGAGAGAGAGAAGAGAGCGGAATCGGCTCGGCGTGGGACGTCGGCTCCGGCGGTGGGGCCGTCCGGGCCTGGGCATCTCGGATCACCCGGAACAGGATGACGGCGAGGAGGAGCGTGGCCGCCAGGAACAGCGCGATCACAAACCCGGCCGCGGCGCGCTCGACGTGGATGCGGGCGTCGCTCATGCGGACACCTCCCCGCGCTCGGGGCGGGCGGGAGCAGAACGTCGGCCGGTCGGGCGGAGCGAAGCCGGCACGTTGCCCAGCACGGTCTGGTAGAGGTTGCGCGCTGTGTACCACCCCGTCTCCACGTCCTCGCGGTCGGCCACGCTCAGGCGGTCGCTCCGACGGATCGACTGCTCGATGGCCGGGGCGCGCTCGGCCAGGAGCAGGGCGCGGTGCGCTGGCGTCTTCAGGATGCTCGCCAGGTGACCGGCGCGGACCGCGAGGGCGTGGAGGTCGGCCTCCCCGTCCACCTCAGACGAGTCGGTCCACGTCAGGAATGCCCGGAGCGACGTGCGGAAGATGGCCAGCATGTCCGCTAGCGCTGCCGCGTAGTCGGGTGGCGTAGCGACGAGGTATCGCTCGGCCTGCCGCAGGTGGGCCGCGGCCTCCTGCAGGAGCGTGCGGGTGCGTTCGGCGCGTGGCTCGCTCACGACGCGCCTCCTCCCGTCTGGAAGACGAACAGCAGCATCACCGTATCGGTCCGGGCGCGGATGCTGTGGGGCAGGCGCGGCGGCAGGTGGATCCACGTCCCGGCGCTGGCGCGGGCGTCGTCGGGGCCGAGCGTCACGTCGGCCTCTCCACTGAGGAAGTGCAGGGCGACGGGATGCGGGGCCGTGTGCTCCGCGAGGGCTTGCCCGGCCTCGAACGGGAACGCCAGCACCTTCACGTGGTCATCGGTGAAGACGGCGCGCCCCTGGACGTGCTCCGTCGGGTGCGGGGCCTGGGCGACCAACTCGTCCACGTGGGCCGCGAGATCGGGGATGAAGGTGTAGTCCATAATCGGAAGTACTGTTCGTTCGGAGTCGTCTCCCCTAAGCAGGAAGGGGCTCCTAAGCAGGAAGGGCTCGCGGAGGCATTGGTTTCATCTTTTGTTTTGATGTATTCATCGACGTAGCCTATCAGGTCACGGTCATCGTCCCTTGCATCATCACGTAGTGGCCGGGGTAGGTGCAGATGTAGCGGTAGGTGCCTGGCTCCGACGGGGCCGTGAACGAGACCCGCACCGTCTCGCCCGGTGCCGACATCGGCGTGTGCGCGAGGATGGCCGGGTCGTTCGGGATGTAGTCGGTGTCGACCGCGGTCATCGCCGCCTGCCCGACCCGGTTCGCGACCTCGTCGTCGTTCGAGGTGAGCACGACGACGTTGTGGTGCATGGCCTCACTCGTGGCCGTGTTCTCGAAGACGATCGTGACCTCCTGCCCGGCCTCGACGGTGAACGAGGTCTGCGCGTACTTCATCTCGTTGTCGACGGGTTGGATGGTGACTTCGGCCGGTCCGCCGCCGCACGCGGCGAGGACGAGAGCGAAGAGCGGGAGGAGAAAGAAGGAGCGGAGTAGGTTCATGATGTTGGTGAAGATGTTTCGTGGTGAGGGGTGATAGGTGAGGTCCGGACTGTTCGGAAAGACCTGGCGATGGAGCGCGGGGCGCGTCGGACCTCGGCCGGCCGAGGTCTTGCTACAGCTCGGGGCGCGAGCCATCCGGCGGCGAGGAGGGCGAGCACCTTCGCCCCTTCGGCCAGGCCGTAGAGCAGGTGCAGGGGCGTGCCTGAGCCTTCGGGTGTTCCTCCAGCGATGATGAGCACGGCCCGTGCGTCGAGGGCGGGTAGCAGCCACACCGTCTGCAGCAGCAGCGCTGCCCACACGATCCCCAGCGCGACCCACGTGCTGCGGCGCGGCCTTGTCGCCCACGCCAGTCCCACGCTCGCCAGCGCCAGGATCAACTCGGCCCGGTTCAAAGCCTGGAACACGTGTCGCCCCACGTCGAGTCCGACCGCAAGGGTCAGGCTGGGCGCGGTGAACTTCACGGGGGCCTCAATGAACGAGATGCCCACGACGAGCCCGGCCCAGGCGAACGCAAGCCCACCGAGGAGGCGGAGGCTCCAGGGTTGGTGCGGGGAGGGGGTGCGCTGCGGAGACATGGGATCCAAGTTCGGACGTGGGAAGTCAGCCTTTGGAGGTGAGAATGACGCTGTCACCGTCCGTATGGTCGAGGAGCGTGCAGGGACAGGATAGGTGAAACAGAATGAAGCAAGAGTTAATAAAGCAAGGAACCTTTATAATTAATTGCAACGCTCCTCCCGCCCTCCGGTACAGAGCTCTGGCTCAGGCGGAGGAGTCGTCGGGCGACTCGGTGCGGACGTGGCGCAGGATCACCGGCTTCTCCACTCGTCCGTGAGGCTACGGCGTCACCGTCGGTTGGACCATGCACGGAGCGCTTCGCTCGGGGTGCAGAAGAACCTGACGGTGCGAGTCCGGTACAGGCTCGGTCCCTTTCGTTGTCGCGTTGATCCCATGCTCCTTTCCCGGCGGTGCGAATACGCCATCCGTGCGGTACTCTACCTCGCCTCCCAGACCTCGGCCGCGCCGCTGCCCGTGCGGGAGGTGAGCCGGACCCTGGAGGTCCCCCACGCCTTTCTCGCCAAGACGGTGCGGGACCTCGTAAGAGCGGATATCGTATCGACGCAGCCGGGAACCGGGGGCGGGCTGACGCTGGCACGACCTGCCGCAGAGCTGACCCTCAAGGACGTGGTACTGGCCGTTGATGGGCCGGAGCTGTTCGAGGCGTGCGTGCTCCGGCTGCCGGGCTGCGGCGAGCTCCAGCCGTGCCCGCTCCACGAAGCGTGGGTCCAGACCCGCGAGCGGATCGACCGGATGCTCAGCGCAGCGACGCTCGACGCCGTGGCGGAGGCCACGCGCGCCCACGGCTTCCGGCTCTCCGAGACCGACGTGATCGGAAGCTGAGGGCGAGAATCACCGGCAGCAGAAGTCTACCGATCCGACGGAGGGGAACGACTATTTTGGAAGCATCGTGGATTCATAGGTCCACGAGTCCTATTTTGCTCGCGCGATCATTTTTTTGGCACCGCGACCGCTCCGGCTCCTCTGCTCTACGCCCATGACGACTCCGACGCCAGCGGACCCCGCCGTCCCTGACCCCGCTTCCTCGCTCCTCTACACCGCCCTCCGCGCGCTCGGCCTCGTCGTGCTGGTGCTCATGCTCCTCAGCATCGTCTACTCAGGCTGGATCGCCCTCGAGAACTGGGGAGACATCGGGGTCTAACCGTCGGTGTCGTCCCCGCCCTCCCTTCTCCGAGCCTCTGGCTTCCCTAGCCCACCAACGCCATGACGAAGCGCCACACCCGGCTGTTCTTCATCGGAGGAACGCTGCTCTTCGCCCTCATCTTCGTGGGGCTGACGATTGACAGCCACCGGCAGTTCGGCGAACTCACGAACGCCGAGAACATCACCGAGGAGGTGGTCGAGGGCAAGCACGTCTGGCACGACAACAACTGCATCAACTGCCACACCCTCTTCGGCGAGGGGGCCTACTACGCGCCCGATCTCACCAAGATCACCAAGCAGCGCGGCGAGGCCTTCCTGACTGCCTTCCTCCGCGACCCCTCGCAGTTCTACTCCGAGGAAGTCCACCGCCGCCTGATGCCGAACCCGGACCTCAGCGACACCGAGATCCGGCACGTGATAGCGTTCCTCGACTGGGTGAGCGAGGTGGATAACCAGGGCTGGCCGCCGCGGCCCATCCAGGTTTCGAGCGGGGCCCTGGCCGGCTCCAACACGGCGGTCGCCCCTACGACCGGGGCACCGGCCTCGACGGAGCCCGTGGCACTCGGCGAGGCGGTGTTCCGCGATCCCGCCTTTGCCTGCATGGCCTGCCACTCGACGCAGCCCGGCGTGACGCTGGCAGGCCCGAGCGTGGCCGGCCTCGGCACACGCGCGGCCGAGCGGGTCGCCGACCCCGGTTACGCCGGCGACGCGACGGACGCCGAAGGCTACGTCCGCGAGTCCGTCCTCCACCCCAGCGCCTACCTCGTGCCGGGGGCCAACTTCTCCACCGGTCCGGGTGGCGTCTCGCTCATGCCCACGGACTACGGTACCCGCCTCGACGAGAGCCAGATCGGCCACCTCGTCGCCTACCTCATGAGCCTCCGCTGACACGCCCCCGCTGACGCCTCACCCGCCGCCCTCATGCGCTACCGCACCCAATCGATCTCGTACTGGTACTTCGCCGTCGCGGTGTGCCTGTTCGGGCTCCAGATGGTCTTCGGCCTCCTCGCCGTCGTGAAGTACCTCGGCCCGGACCCGCTCATCGACGTGTTCCCGTTCGACCGCGTCAAGGCCGTCCACACCAACCTCCTCATCGTGTGGGTGCTGACGGGGTTCATGGGGGCCACCTACTTCGTCGTCCCTGAGGAGTCGCGCACGGAGATCTGGAGTCCGAAGCTGGCCTTCTGGCAGCTCGGCCTGTGGGTCGTCGCCGGGGTCACGGCCGTCGTCGGCTACCTCTTCGGGTGGACGGCGGGCAACAAGCTCCTCGAGCAGCCCTACGTCGTCAAGCTCGCCATCGTCGTCGTGATGCTGATGTTCCTCTACAACATCCTCATGACGATCCGCAAGGCCGGGCGGTGGACGACGACCGAGGGCGTGCTCGTCGCCGGCCTCGGCCTCGCGGCGCTGCTCTACCTCCCGGCGCTCGCTTCGTTCGACAACTACACCATCAGCATCTTCTACCGCTGGTGGACGATCCACCTGTGGGTCGAGGGCGTCTGGGAGATGATCCAGGCCGGGCTGCTGGCCTACCTCCTCATCCGCCTCTCCGGGGCCGATCGCGAGGTGATGGAGAAGTGGCTCTACGTCATCGTCGGGCTCGTCTTCATCGCGGGCATCCTCGGCACGGCGCACCACTACTACTGGGTGGGCGTGCCGCAGTACTGGCTCCCCATCGGCGGGATCTTCAGCGCGCTCGAACCCCTCGCGCTCTTCGTGATGGTGGCCTACGCCTACGTCGCCATGCGGCGCTCGGGGCTCTCGCACCCGAACAGCCTCGCTCTCCACTGGACCATCGGCAGCGCCGTCTTCACGGCGTTCGGCGCGGGACTGCTCGGGCTGGCTCACACGTGGCCCGCCGTCAACAAGTGGACGCACGGCACGATGATCACGCCGATGCACGGACACTCGGCGTTCTTCGGGGCCTACGTCATGATCAACCTCGCCATCATCACCTTCGCGATGCCGGCGCTCACGGACCGCCGCGTCGAGGACAGCCAGAAGTTGGGCTACTGGGCCTTCTGGATGATGGTCGCCGGGATGTTCGGGATGACGCTGGCCTTCGCCGCCGCGGGCATCTCGCAGACCTACCTCGAGCGGATCATGGGGCTCGGCTACCTCGAGACCCAGCTCAAGATCCAGGTCCACATGCTCATGCTGACCATCACGGGCATCCTGTTCACGGTCGGCGTGGGGCTGTTCGTCGTCGACTTCTTCCGCGCCCGCCCGCGCCCGGTGCCGCTGGCCGTGACGCCGGTGCCGGAGACGCCCGAAGAGGTCACCGTCGTCGGAGCATGACTGAGACTACGCACCCCCTCAACGGCCTCGCCCACGAAGGCATCCGCCCCCCCGGCGAGGAGCCGTACTACCTCCCCGTCGGCGACGAGGTGGCGATCTTCGAGCAGTGCCACGAGCGCCGCCTCGCGGTGATGCTCAAAGGCCCGACGGGCTGCGGCAAGACGCGCTTCGTCGAGTACGTGGCGTGGCGGCTCGGCCGTCCGCTCGTGACCGTCGCCTGCCACGACGACCTCTCGGCGAGCGACCTCACGGGCCGCTACCTCATCCGCGGCGGCGAGACGGTCTGGCAGGACGGCCCGCTCACGCTCGCTGCCCGCCTCGGCGCGGTCTGCTACCTCGACGAGGTCGTCGAGGCACGGCAGGACACCGTCGTGGTGATCCACCCGCTCACCGACCACCGCCGGCTGCTCCCGGTCGAGAAGACGGGCGAGCTCGTCGAGGCGGCCGAGGGGTTCCAGCTCGTCGTCTCCTACAACCCCGGCTACCAGCACGTCTTGAAGGACCTCAAGCCGAGCACGCGCCAGCGCTTCGTCGCGCTCGAGTTCGACTTCCCCCCGCCCGAGCGCGAGGTCGAGATCGTGCAGCACGAGAGCGGCGTGGACCGGCCGACGGCGCACCAGCTCGTGACCCTCGGCGGGCAGCTCCGCCGCCTCCGCGACCGCGGCCTCGCCGAGGTCCCGAGCACGCGGCTGCTCGTGGCGACGGCTCGCCTCGTCGCCGGTGGCATCGCCCCGAAGACGGCCTGCCGCGTCGGTCTCGTCGGCCCGCTCTCGGACGATGCGGACCTCGTGGCCGCCATGCGCGACCTCGTGGACCTCACGATGGCCGGCTCGTAGGACGTCCAGCGAACGACGAGCTACGAATGGCGAGCCCTCATGTCTGAGCCCGAAGACGTACTCCTCGACGGCGCGCACCACGCCACGCTCTTCGCGCAGCGCCTCTGGCGACGGCACGCCGGGGTCGCCGAACCCGAGACCCTCCGCCTCGTCGAGGTGCGCGGGCGGCTCGAGCTGTTCGTGCGCGCCGCCTTCGGGCACGAGCTCACCGTGGCCGTGGCCGAGCCGCCGGCGCTGCCGTCGTGGTTCAGCCGGCTCGGGCGGCGCATCCCGCGCCACCTCGTCGAGCGCCGCACGCTCGCCTCGACCGACGGCGAGCGCCTCCGCCTCCCGCGCACGCTACCAGACGAGGACGACGACGCGCTGACGACCTACCGCCTCCTCGCCGCCGAGTCCGCCGCCCGCGCTGTGCGGGGGACGCCGCACCACCTTCCCGCTGATCCACTCGTGCGCGACCTCTACCTCGCGCGCGAGGCCGCCGCCGTAGACCATCGCCTCGCTACCGATCTGCCGGGGTTGATCCCCCCGCTCTGCGCCGCCCGCACCTCCGCGCTCTCCTCCCGGCCTCTCCCGAAGCTCCTCACCCCACAAGACGCCGCCGTCGAGGCCGAGGTGCAGGCCGTCCTCGCCGCCGACCCGACAGGCGGCCCGGTTTCCCCTTCCCCGGAGACATCGCTTAGATGGGCGAGAGAAACGGCGGTTCGCATCCGCGCGCTCGGCGGGACCTACCGTGGGCTGCCCGCCGTCGCGCTCTGGGGCGGCGTCGTGCCGCCGCCGCCCGCCGGGTCGGGCCGGAACGTCACACCGGGCGACGACCCCGATGCCTTCCCCGCCCGTCCCCGCATCAGCCGGATGACCCGCCGCCCCCAGATCCGCCAGGCTCCCGAGGACGAGGACGACGAGAGCGTCGGTCTCTGGATGATCCAGCTCGACGACCCGCAGGAGCACGTCGAGGACCCGATGGGCCTCCAGCGCCCGACCGACCGCGACGACGAGGCGGACCCCGACGACCTCGCCGACTCGCTCTCGGAGTTGCCCGAGGCGCGGCTCGTCGAAGCGCCCGGCTCCCCCCGCGAGGTCCTCGCCAGCGACGACCCGCCGCCGACGGGCGCGGCCCAGGTGTTGCGCGGCGGTCCGCAGCAGGGCCTCATTTATCCCGAGTGGGACTACCGCGCCGGCACCTACCACGAGTACGGGGCCGTCGTCCACGAGCGGATGCCGCCCCTCGGCGATCCGGCGTGGGCCGAGGGCGTGCTCGCCCGCCGGGCGGCACTCCTGCACGAGGTCCGCCGCCGCTTCGAGCGGCTACGCCCGCGCCGCCAGCGCCTCGGCCGCCAGCGCGACGGGCCGGAGGTGGACCTCGCTGCCTACGTAGCCGCCTGTGCCGACCGCCGCGCCGGCTGCCCGGCCGACGACCGACTCTACGAGGCCGTCCGCCCGGCCCGCCGCGATGTCGCCATTGCGCTGCTCGTGGACGTGAGCGGCTCGACCGATAGCTGGGTGACGGAGAACCTCCGCGTCGTGGACGTCGAGAAGGAGGCGCTCCTCGTCGTCTGCGACGCCCTCGACGCGCTCGGCGATCCGTACACCATCCTCGCCTTCTCGGGTGAGGGGCCGGAGTCCGTATCTATCCTCCCGCTCAAGGGGTTCGACGAGCGGACCGGCGCGGTCGTGCGGCGGCGTATCGCTGCGCTCGAACCGGATCGGTACACGCGGATGGGGGCGGCGCTCCGCCACGCGACGGCCCGGCTCATGACGAAGCCCGCCCGCCACCGCCTCCTCCTCGTCCTTTCCGACGGCAAGCCCAACGACGTGGACCGCTACGAGGGCCGCTACGGCGTCGAGGACGCGCGCCAGGCCGTCGTCGAGGCGCGGCTTCAGGGGCTCCACCCGTTCTGCGTGACGGTGGACCGCGGGGCGCCGGCCTACATGCCGCGCATCTTCGGGGCCGGCGGCTACGCCGCGCTCCACCACCCGGAGCACCTCCCGACGGTCCTCGTGGACGTACTCCGCCGTCTCGTGCGGGCCTGAACGGGCCGGCCTACGATTCGTCGGGATAGGTCAGCGCGCCGTCGTGGACGCAGGCGAAGTCGGTCAGCGTGTGGGGTTGCGCGCGGCCCGGCGCGATGATGTCGAGAGCTTCCCAGCCGCGCACGAGCAGGGCGTCGGCTACGAGGCGGCGATGGCAGCGCCAGGGGACGGCCTCGGAGCACATCATCGCCGTACGTCGCTCGGTGGCGAATCCTTCCAGCCGCTCCAGTCCCTCCCGGAACGCCTCCGTCGCCATGTAGTCGGCGTAGGCCCCGAACGAGGCCACGCGCCAGCCGGTGTTGGGCGAGTCCTCGGCCGGAGTGCCACGTCGTCCACCGAGGGCGGGGAAGTGAGCATAGGCGATGGTCCGGCCGGCCAGCGATGCCCGCAGCGCGTCTTCCCCGAAGTGCGGCTGGCGGCGCGAGCCGGGGAACCGCCGGACGTCGGCAATCTGCTCGACACCGGCCCCGACGAGCAGGTGTAGAAAGTCTTCCGGCTCCCGATTGGAGTGGCCGACGGTCCATATCTGCTTCGGGCGAGGCTCAGGCATGGGGCGAGGTTCAGGCTGCTATGACATCATCGAGCGCAGCGACGAGGTGCCCCGTGAGGTCGTGGAGTCTGCCGCCGTCCCACACCACGGCTCCGTCCGGGATGCTGTCCCTTGAGGCGGCCCAGACTACGGCGTCGGCATCATCGTAGGCATCGCCGGGGACGACGGCATGCACGTCGAGGTAGGCCGCGTAGGCGGGCGTGTGCTGGAGGCGGTGCGCGAGGGCATCCGGCGCAGCCAGGTCGTCCTCGACGACGGCCACGCGGAGCCGTCGGCCCCATCCCTCAGCGAGTTGGCCGAGCGCGTGCGCGGGATAGACCTCGGCAGCGATGGCGTGGAGCGTCTCGGCGAAGCGCTCGGCGAAGGCGGGCTCGCGCTCGTTCCACGCCGCCACGAACGGGTTGAGCACGAACGATCGGAGGAGCATCACCGTCGCCTCGTCCGGCTCGTCCTCCGCCAGCCCCGGCAGCATCCGGCCGAGGACGTGACGGTAGCGCCCGACGGGCAGCTCGGTCTTGGAGAGGATGAAGGCGTAGGCCCCGACGTCCTCGCGCCCGTCCACGTTCACGCGCTCCCAGAGGCGGCGCGTGAACGCGTTGAGCGCGGCCAGCGAGCGAACCCCGCGCCGGGGGACGAGCGCGAAGCAGAAGCCCACGCTGTCGGGCTCGGCGAGGGGGCGGAGCGCGAGCGGCCCGTCTGCGAAGCGTTCGTCGAGGGCGGCCACGAGCGCGCGGCTCGCCGCCACGCAGTCACGGACGAGCGCGCCGTGGCCCTCGGGGCCGAGCGGGACGACGGCCTGCGAGAGGTAGGCGCTCACGGCCGAGGCACCGGGCCGCGAGCCCTCCAGCGTCCACCGCCCGAGGAAGCCGCCGAACCCGTCCGCCTCGTCCGTCGGGATGTACGGCGCGGCATAGGCCACGGCATCGCGCACGCGGTAGTCGCGGCACAGGAGCGCCCCGGCTCCGTAGGGCACGTAGCCCCACTTGTGCGGGTCGATCGTGATGGAGTCCACGTCAGCGAGCGCGGCGACGGCGCGGTAGACGTCCTCGGATAGCAGCCCGGCCGGGCCGTCGGAGTCGTACGGAAGGGCGCGGCCGTCGTCGTCGCGGGGTAGCATCGTGGTGAGGTAGCCGCCGAAGGCGGCGTCGGCGTGGTGCCAGAACGAGAGGCCCTCGGCGGCGAGGTCGGCGCGGAGCGCTTCGACGCGGTGGAGCGGGTCGACGGCCCCCTCCTCGGTCGTGCCGCAGATGCTCACGGTCATGAGCACGGCCTCCTCGTGGGCAGCGGCGTCGCGGACGGCCTCGGCGAGTGCATCCATGTCGAGGCGGAGGTGCTGGTCCACATCGAGCGTGCGGAGCGCGTCGGCACCGAGCCCGACGATGTCCAGCCCCTTCGCCCATCCGTAGTGCGCGGCGTGGGAGGCGAGCACTACGGGGGGGCGGAGCGGGTCCGCCGGGAAGCAGGCGTTGTAGCGGAAGAGGAGCCCGCTGAGGCCCGCCTTGCGGACGCTCGGCAGCGCGGCCTTAAAAGTCGCCGTGGCCTCTGCCCCGTCTGCGCGAAGTGCGGTGTGGATGCGGGCGTGGAGTGCGATGACGGCCGGGAGCGGGAGGTTCATCAGCTCGAACGTCTTCAGTTCCCCCAGCGGCCGGGTGCCGCCACCGGCCGTTTCCACCTCCCACTCTGCATACCCGCCGAAGGCGGCATCGCTCGCGGCGAGGAGGCGCACGGCGAGCGGGTAGAGCCGGACGTTCCGCGCCAGCCACATCGCTTCGATGTTGGCGACGGTGCCGCCGCTGGCGAGGTGGCCCCACGCGTAGGGCGTGCGCACCCGCAGATCCTCGGCTGATAGCCGCTCCGTCAGGAGGGGCGGGTAGCCGACCATCCGCGCGAGGGCGGCTACGTAGGCCCCCTCCTTCCGTACCGTCTCTGGCGCGGCCTCGGCCACGACATTGTTCTGGTTGTAGAGCAGCCCGGCGAAGTAGCCCACGAGCGCGGGCAGCGTCGGATCGCTGACCATGTGGCCGACCTGGCGCGGGGAGAACAGCGGGGCACCGCGCTTGAGCTCGGCGAGGATCTGGAAGAGCTCGTCGCGGAGGCGGGCCTCGGCGCGCTCGTAGGTCGCCGAACGTTTCGTCTCCTCGGTGATGAGGCGGGGGTCGGCCGGGTGGTAGTTCCGCCGCCAGAACACGTGGTCGCGGAGGACCTCGGTGAGGAGGCGTTCGAGGAGGTCGGCGTTCTCGGCTTTCGGGCCGAGGAAGACGGCATCGTGCATGGTGAGCAGAAAGGGGTTACGCGGTGGCGGGCGCGGCCTCGCCACGGAGGTAGGCGATCACGTCAGCGGCGTCGTACTGGGGACGCTCGGCTGAGCCGAGGGGGAGGTTGACGAGGTCGTCGCCGGCCGTGAAGAGCCGCTCCTCGCGGCCCCCTTTCTGTGTCTGCCCCAGCCCGATGTTCGCCATCAGCCCGTTGCAGAGGCACGCGCGGCCGTGCGTCTCCTCCTCCTTGCCACCCTTGCGGACGTAGTCGGCCACGGGCTCGGCCGGGCATCGGCCCTGCACGCGGCCCTTCTCGTCGACGTACGCCTGCTGGAGATAGCCGAGGTCACAGATCCGCGTCCGCCCCGCAAGGTTCTCGGGGACGCCGAGCGTGCCTTTCATCTCGACGACTTTGAACGGAAACCCGGTGCCCGAGGCGCGCCCGTCCGTGCGCACGGCGAGGTCACCACGGTGGAGCCCGCCGATGAGCTCGGCCTTCGCCGCCGCCGGGTAGCCCGACTCGTCGGCGAGCGAGAACAGCGAGCCGACCTGGATGCCGGCGGCCCCGGCGTCGAGCGCCTCGCGCAGCTTCTCCGCCGTGCCATAGCCGCCGGCGAGCCAGAACGGCAGCCCGAGCGCGGCGATGCGGTCGAGGTCTGCGACATCGCGCTCGGTGTAGACCGGGTTGCCCTCGGCGTCAGTGCCCTTGTTCCGGGGCGGGGCGTTGTGGCCCCCCGCCGTCGGCCCCTCTACGACCCACCCGGCGATGCTTCCCTCGGGCAGCTTCTTGAAGAGGATGGACGCGAGGAGGTCGGAGGAGATGACGGGGTAGAACGCCGGGCACGGCAGCGGGCGCGGCTCCGGGACGAGGTCGGCCGGGTCGAGGTCGTAGAAGAACGGCCCCGCGCCCTCGGGAGCCTGTGCCGCATCGGCGTCGAGGCGGAGGCGGGCGGGCTGCCCGGCGGCGAGCTTGCGCACCTCCTCGACCTCCTCGATGGGGATCCCCGCCCCCATCATCACGGCGTCCACGCCGGCCAGGATCGCGCCGTAGAGGCACGGCAGCGTATAGCGCTTGAGCTTGGCGAGGAGATTGATCCCGATCGGACCCTCGTGCCCCTCCTTGGCGAGGGCGACCTCGCTGAACGTCGCCGCGGCGAGGACCCGTTGCGACTGGAGGGTCGGCTTGAAGCGGTGGATCGGGAGGAGCTTGTAGGGCGTCCCCTCCTCGATCCCGCCCTCGACGTAGAACCGCTCGGTGAGCCAGCCGACGACCTCGGGGTCGGGGTAGGCACCGAGCACGCGGAGACGCTGGTTCGGGTCGCCCTGCTGGAGCTCGCGCGCGAGGACCGTGTCGATGCCGGTGCCGGAGACTACGCCGAACTGGCCGAGCTCGGCGACGCGGCGGGCCAGCCGCCAGCTCGATACGCCGACGCCCATCCCGCCTTGGATGATCTGTGGGACCGCGTGAGAGAGAGGCATGACGGAGCACCTATTTAGGATGGCGTAGTCCTAAATATAATTACGCCCTCTCTCTCCTCCCCTGCATTCCTCGGAATCCTCCTTATTTACACGGACCCGCCGTGGCTCCTCTGAACCGCCCGCCCTTACGACCACACCCCCAGGGCGATCCCGACGAGCGGCGATCTAAACGAGCACGGCCCGGCGAGGTAGGCCGGTGCTGCTTTGCGAAGTGGCGGGCGAGGTCAGGCCCGGCCCGATTCCCCCTCTGAAAACACAACCGGGACGGGTGCCGCCTGGCCCCTGACGATGCCGTAGACCGTCAGCGCCAGGAAGAGCACGACGGCGACGGCGTTGAGCATCCCGCCCCACGCGCGCAGCGGATGCGCCCCCGCGACGCCGCCCACGAGCAGGAGGTCGCCCGCGAGGCGCAGTACGAGCGAGGCGTGCAGGAGGGCGAGCGGGCCGTAGGCGAGCGGCTGGTACGTGATCGGCACGCCCAGTACGGAGGGGAAGATGATCGGCGCGTGCCCGAAGATCATCGAGAACACGAACCCGACGAAGACGGCGTGGAGCACGGCGTCGTAGCCCGGCCCGGCCGCGACACCCCCGAGCGCGGCCGCGAGCACTCCCCCGACGCCCAGCCACGCGTAGCCCGTGAGGAGGCAGACGGCGATGAACCGCGTCAGCCCCGACTGCCGGACCGTGAAGCGGGCCACGTCGTAGCGGGCGAGCCACGCCGCGAGGGCCACGAGCGCCGCCCCGACGAGCCGCATCCCCACGTCCGGCACGAGAGCCGTCACGACGAGCGCGGCGAGCAAAAGCCCCGTGAAGAGCAGGAAGAGCCGCTGGACGCGCGGCGCGTGGAAGAGCATCCGGCTCAGCTCCAGCCGCTCGCCCGCGATCGTGAGCACGAGGAAGCCCAGCCACCACGGTACGACGTGAAACACCGGAGCGCCCCCGAGCCAGGCCACGTTCCCGACGAGCCATGCGACGGCCCCCAGCGCCATTACCACCGCGAAGGCCTGGGGCTGAATCCGGAGGACGGCCGCGAAGATGGCGATCAGCATGGCGCTCCCGCCCGCGACCAGCAGCGGCCCGTGCCACGTCCCGACGCCCGCGACGAGCAGCACGCCGCCCAGGCCGGTGCAGACCGGGGCCGTGTAGGCCCAGGGCCGCCCGAGCGCCACCGCCCGCTCCAGGCTGATGAGTGTGCCGATGAAGCCGCAGACCATCAGTGGTCCGTGCAGCATCGCCAGTGTGGGTTGCAACGGCTCCAGCGACCAGCCGAGGCGGAGGAGCCCGGCCCACAACCCCCCCAGCAGCGCCAGCATGCCCAGCGCCAGGAGCGGGTAGCGCCACCGTCGTCCGGGCTGCTCTATCTGCATGTCGCCTCGCTCTGCATCACCGTCGGGCCGTCGCTTTCTGCTTGAGCGCTGAGATCTAGCGCGGATTGTCGCTTCCCTTGGGGCAGGCCTCCACGCAATTGATGACCGTGTAGCATATTCACAGCCCTTCCTTAGCCTTCGAGAATCGCCAAGCGCTCGACCGCCCCCACGTCGCGCGTGTAGATTATGTGGCCGCATGCCTTGACGAAGGCTGTAGGGCCGAGGTAGTCCGGGCTGGCCCTGGCCCTGGCCCGGGTCGGGGCTTTCTGCGAGATGCCGCGCGGCCAGAGCCGGTTGAGGAACATGCGGACCACGCCGTCTTCGGTGGACGCGTCGTAGGCGCGATCGATCTGGATCGGCATAGGCGCTACGGCACGGGCCGGTCGGTGCGCAGCCGCTGGCGGAACCGGGTATGGCAGGCCATGCACCCGACCTGTAGCTCGTTGAGACGCTGCAAGATCATGTCTACGTCGCGTAGCTCGGCGGCCTCCTCCAAGCGCAGCGCCCCGGTGTGTACGGCCTCATCCGCCGCGACGAAGCCGTCCATCTCCTGCCCGAGCTCGCTCTTGATGCGCTGGATCTCGGCGGGCGACATGAGTGGGTGGTTCACGATGTCGTCCGCGTAAGCGGCCATCTGATCGTACTCCTCCAGCCATAGGGCCTGCGTGAAGCCCGCCATGTCGGCCCCCAGTTTTTGCATGATGGGGCGCAGGGGCACCCCGTCGGGGGCCGCACCGTCCTGGCGGGCCGCGTGCCCCGCATCTGCTGGCACGGCCTCGGCGTTGCCGGGCGTCTCGGCATCGGGAGCTGGCGACCGGCAGGCAGCGGCCCCCATCACCGCGAGGCCGATCAGTAAAAGGCGAACGACCGTCGGACTTCTGTAAACGTCTCGCATGGTTCGGGTCATTTTCTATCGGCTTCTCGGTGGTTACGCCGCCGGCGCGGGTTCCAGCGCCGCCGCCTTCGGGAAGAGCACGTTGTTCTCGAGGTGGACGTGGAGGTGGAGGTCGTCCTCGAATTCCTCCAGCTTCGCGTAGGCGGCGCGGAACGTGGCGCAGGCGTGCTCGGGCGGCGTGAAATCGTCGCTCAGGCGTCGGATCTCCCGGAGGAGCGCCCCCGCGTGCTCGTGCTCGCGCTCGAGCTCCTCGATGGACGCGCCGATCGAGCCGAAGGTGGGCCGCTCCGGCTCGCGGCCCTCGCGCCGTGCCGCCACGAGGTCCCGGACGTACGGGAAGAGTCCCCCCTCCTCGTCCTCGAGGTGGACGCCGAGCTCCGTCGCTAGCTCGTCGAAGAGCCCGGCGATTTCGACCGTCTCGGGGTGGGTGCCGCCGTGGACGCGGGCGACCTTCTCGGTGAAGGACCGCAGCACGGGGATATTCTCGCGGACGTAGGCGTGGTGGACGTTGACGATGTAGTCAGCGAGGAAGTCCGGCGACCAGGTTTCGGCGCGGGCGGGGGTAGCGGCGCCGCTCCGGTCGTCGGTCAGGGCGAGGGCTTGTTCGATCTCGCCGAGGGGCACGCCGCGTTTTTCACAGGCCGCCTGGAGCGTCCGGCCGCCTCCGCAGCAGAAGTCTATGCCGTAGCGTTTGAGCACGCCGGCCCGGCGGTAGTCCTCCGCGACGATCTCGCCGACGGATCTTTGGGAGAGTTCCATGGCTGTATGGGGTTAGTTGTTGGCTGGGGTTGGATGGAAGAGGCGAGGGTTCGTCACGCGGGCTCGGCGAGGCGCGCCGCCTTCAACACCACCTCGACGCCGGCGAGCGCCTTCGAGACGGGGCAGACCGCCTTCGCCTTCTCGGCCGCCTCGAGGAAACCGGTCTCGTCGAGCCCCGGCACCTCGCCCTCCGTCTCCAGCTCGACCTTCGTGATGGCGAGCTGGTCGGGGTCGAGCGTGACGGTGGCCGTGGTGCGGATCGCCTTCGGCTCGTGGTCGTCCTCGCCGAGGACGAGCGCGAGGGCCATCGAGAAGCAGCCGGCGTGGGCCGCGCCGATGAGCTCCTCGGGGTTGGTGCCGCCTGCCTGCTCGAAGCGTGAAGCGAAGGAGTACGGCCGTTCGACGTCGCCGAAGCGGACGGTGCCGCCGCCCCGCTTGAGGGTGTCGTTCCAAACGGCCTGGGCAGTGCGTGTGATCATGGGAGGTTCCTCTTAGGGTTCGCTGGGTGAGGGAGACGTTGGCAAGGTAGGGCCAGAAACGTATTTTGTAATTTAAAGAAGTGATTTAACTTTTTTATGACATCCCGACTCTACTTCGCGGCTCCAAGCGGTTGAATGGGGCCGAGATGCCGTAGTGTCGGGGCCGCACCGACTGCCACGCTTCCCTCATGAGATCGTCGTTCTCTCTTCTCCTGGTGCTTCTCGCGCTCGGCGCGTGTCGGGGCGAGCCAGATCCTTCTTCCCTGCCCGCCGCGGAAAGGGCCTACCTCAACCTCGGCCCCGAGGCGACCTATGTCGGGGCCGAGACCTGCCGCACCTGCCACCCCGCGCAGTACGAGACCTTCATGCAGTCGGAGATGGGCCGCTCGTTCCGGGCGGCAACGCTCAGCAACAGCGATGCCTCTTGGGAGGGCATCGAGCCGGTCTACGACGCCGAGCGCGACCTCTACTACCTCCCCTTCCACCGCGGCGAGGACCTCTTCGTCATGGAGTACCGCCTCGCCGGGCGCGACACCGTCCACCGGCGCGTCGAGCAGATCGACTTCATCGTCGGCTCCGGCCACCACACCAACTCTCACATGCGCGAGGAGAACGGGTACGTCTACCAGATCCCCGTGACGTGGTACGTCGAGGACGGGCGGTGGGACCTCCCTCCCGGCTTCGATCACAACAGGGACAGCCGGTTCCGCCGGCCCATCACGGAGGCGTGCATGACGTGCCACAACGCCCTGCCCGGCTTCGTCGAGGGCTCGGAGAACAAGTTCGACCACGTCCCCCTCGGCATCGACTGCGAGCGGTGCCACGGGCCGGGCTCCGTCCACGTCGAGGCGAAGCGGACCGGCGAGGTCGTCGACGTCTCGGAGGAAATCGACTACACGATCGTCAACCCGGGCAAGCTCCCGCCCGAGCGCCAACTCGACGTGTGCCAGCGATGCCACATGCAGGGGACGGGCACGTTCCGCGAGGGGAGGGGGCCGGCCGACTTCCGACCGGGCATGCGCCTCGACGCTGTCCTCAACGTCTTCGAGGTGCGCGAGGCCGACAGCACGGCCCGCTTCCGAATGGCCGCGCACCCGGACCGCCTCCGGATGAGTGCGTGCTTCCAGGCCACGCACGAGCCGGAGAGCCCCTTCGAGCCGATGACGTGCATCACCTGCCACGACCCCCACGTCCCCGTCAAGACGCTGGATTACAACGAGTCCTGCCGCTCCTGCCATGCTACCGTCCTCGGGGACAATTTGGAGTCCGGATCGGAAGACATAGGAGCCGCAAAGGCTTCCGCCTGCACGGAGCCGGAGGTGGTCCACGCCACGGCCCCGACTGACTGCGTCGCCTGCCACATGTCGACCTCGGGCTCGTGGGACATCCCCCACATCACCATCACCGACCACTTCATTCGCGTCCCGGCCGAAGCGATTCCTACCCCGGCCCTCACGACCGCCGAGGTGGAGGCTCGCCGACAGATGGTCCGCCTCGCCAGCCTCATCGCGGCCAACCCGTCGAACCGCGAGGTAGCCGAGGGCTTCATGGAGCACTATGAGACGGTCACGAACCGCCCCCGTCTTCTCGACTCGGCAGCCGTGCGGCTCGAACGGGGGCGGGCGGAGGAGCCGCTCCAGGCCCTCGCCCCGTCGCTCATTCGCCTCGGATTCCTCCGCGGCGACCACGCCGCCGTCCGTACTCTCGCTAGTCAGATCGACACCGGCGCGCTCGACGCGTGGGCGCTCTACCGGATCGGAGAGGCGTTCACCCGGTCCGGCGAGTACGAGGCTGCCATCAGGTACCTCCGCCGTGCCGTGGATGCGGCCCCGTTCCACCTCCGCTTCCGGAAGGAGCTCGCCTCGGCCTACGCCGACGCCGGGCAGCTCCTCGCTGCTGTCGCCGCCTACGACGCGCTTCTCGCCGAGGACCCGACGTTCGAGGACGCCTACAACGACCGCGGCTTCGCACACCTCCTCCTCGGCGACCTCGTCGCCGCCGAGGCGGACTTCCGCGCGGCGCTCCGGCTCGACTCCGACCTGGAGATGGCCCTCGCGAACCTCGCCTCGCTCTACTTCAACACCGAGCGGGCGGACGAGGCCCGGCCCTACGCCGAGCGGCTGGTCCGGCTGTTCCCAGAGAAGGCCCGCTACCGGCAGTTCCTGGAAACGGTGGAAAAAGCCGGGCGCTGAAGAAGCGGCCCCGGCCCCGTCGTTACGCTTCCTGCTCGGGGGCTTCGACGTCCCAGGTCAGGATGTCCTCCTCTGACTTATGCTCGGACTCGGGCGGGGTCGCCCACCGCTCCGACTCTGGCAGCGGCTCCTGCTTCTCGGTGAGGTTGTGGCCCATCTGGCCCCACTGCTCGGCGAGGTAGGCGTTCCACTCGGCGTAGTGCGCCCACTTGGCCGGCAGTTCGTCGTCGGCATAGATGGCCTCGGTCGGGCAGACGGGGACGCAGGCGTTGCAGTCGATGCACTCGTCGGGGTGTATGGCGATGAAGTTGGGGCCGACGTAGAAGCAATCCACAGGACAGACCTCGACGCAGTCCGTGTGGAGGCAGTTGATGCAGGGCTCGGCGACGACGTAGGGCATGGGGTTCGAAGTTTCTCGTTGATGCGTCAGCGGGCGGGGTCAGGCGACGTCGCGCGTCCGGTAGAACCAGACGATCCATTCGTCCCCCTCGCCAAGCTCGGCCCAGTGCTTCCAGCCGCGGGCGCGCATCACGCCGAAGAGCGGGACGGGCTTGAAGGGGGCGTGCAGCCGGAGGACGTGGCCCTCGGGCACGCGGCCGGCGGTCTCCATGATGAGCGAGAACGGCTCGCCGCCGTCGCGGAGCGTGGGGCGCACGTCGAGCTCGACCCGCTCGGCTTCTGTGACCTCAGCGAGGGCTTCGGGGCGCGGTTCGTGTACGTCGGGCATGAGAAGGAGAGGTTGGAAGCGTTTCAATACGTGGGAGGCCGCCGCCCGCCGTAGAGCGTCGCGCGCGCCTCGGGCACGATCATGTGCGGCGACCACGGCGGGTCCCACACCAGCTCGACGACGCCGCGCCGCAGCCCCGGCACACGCTGGAGCACGCCGCCGACCTGCTGCTTGATGTAGCTCGACATCGGGCAGGCCGGCGTCGTCATCGTCAGGCGCACCGTCGCCGTGCCGTCCTCGAGCTGGAGGTCGTAGATCAGCCCGAGGGCGACGATGTTCAGCCCCACCTCGGGGTCGATCACGCTGCGGAGCCCGTCGGCGAGGGCGAGGCGTGAGGGGACCTCGGTATCGGGCGCGGCCTCGGTATCGGGCGGCTCAGGCGTGTTCGAGGGCTCGGCCGATTCGGCGGCGTGGGCGCCCCGTCGGAGGGATCGGAAGAAGGACATCACGAGGGCTCAGCCGGTCCGGGTGACGTGGACACGCCACGTCACGGGGCCGCGCTCGAGGTAGTCGAACGTGAAGGCGGCTGCGCCGTGTTCGGCGAGGAGCGTGTAGTACATGCACTCCGGGTCGTGGTCCACGACGAGCTCGAGGACCGCGTCGGACGGGAGCGCGTGGTAGGCGCCCATGATGGTCTCGAAGCGGTGCTTCGGCTCGACGGGGCGCACGTCGAGCACCTGGATCGTGGGGGGGTGCGTCGCGGTCATGGGGATCGTCCGGGTAGGGAGATGGTTCAGCGAGTCGAGCCGGCGGCGACCTTTCGTTCGGCGGCGGCTTTCTTCTCGGCGGCGGAGCCCCAGCCCCAGCCGCGCCCGCGCCGGAGCCAGCGTTCCCAGGCCGCGAGGTGCTCCGGCGACGAGGGGGCCAGGGCCACGGTGCCGCCGTAGCCGCGCAGCGCGAGCCGGCTCAAGAGCCACCCCGTGCCGTCGGAGGCCCCGCCTTCCGCCTCGGCTTCAGGGCCGGCACCGAGCAGTCGGACGTGGGCGAGGTGCGGCCCGGTGGCGTCGAGCACGGCCGTCCAGCGGTCGGGATCGAATGCGGCGGGGCGCACCTCCCAGCCCGTCTGTGCGCCGTGATCCTCGGCCCATGCGACCGCCCGGCGGGCAGCGTCGAGGTCCGTGTCGTGGAGGAGCGCGGTGTGCGATAGGGCCGGGCACTCGACGGTCGCGCGCCGGAGCAGTACCCCGGCACCGAGCCCGTAGGCCGCGCTCGACCATATCGACCGCATGGCGAGGTCGGCTTCGTCGGGCAGCAGGAGCCACGCGATTGGCAGGTCGGTCGGCGTCGCCGGGAAGCAGTCGACGCCGGCCTCGTGCCGGATGGCGCACGGCGAGGCATCGGCACCGTGGTGGTGGCCCGCGCCCAGCCTCAGCTCCAGGCCCGCGAGCGAGCGCCGACGCCCGGCCACACGCAGCCCCTCGGCGGTAGCATCGGGGAGGGCGTCGCTACTCAGCAGCAGCTTCATCGCGGACGGGGTCGCCAGTGAGCCGGCTGATCTTGACGCGCCACAGCTCCGGCCCTTGCTCGAGGTATTCCCAGCCGATCTGCCCCTTCCGCACGAAGTCGAACTGGTGCTTGAGCGGGATCGGGTCGTGGTCGTTGACGAGGACGAAGTGCTCGCCGGGGGTGAGGGCGTCGAAGGTGGCGAAGATGGCGGGGTGCTTCTGAGGCGGCGGGAGAGGCCGCACATCGAGGACTTTCTCTTCCGTCGTGGCAGACATGGGTCGCGGGGTTGAAAGGAGGGGGACACCCCGAAAGTAGGAGCCTCGCGAGCCTTTATCAAGTTAAAAATGGTTATTAGCTTCTTTAAAGCATAAATCACATCCCCTTCATATCTTGCAGGCACCCGATCCCTGATCCTCCGTATCACCGGCATGCCTTCTTCCCTCCTCCCCTCCGGCACGAAGGGCGACCTCCTGCTCCTGATGAAGCGGCAGGGTCCGATCTCGCTCGACGACGCCGAAGCGGCCACCGGCCTCACCCGGCCCACGCTGCGCCAGCACCTCGGCGGGCTCGAGCGCGACCGCCTCGTGGAGCGCTCGACCCAACGGCAACCGCGCGGTCGTCCCAGTCTCCGGTACGCCCTCACGCCCCAGGCCGAGGCCCTCTTTCCCTCCCGCGACGGCGTGCTTCTGGGCCGCCTCCTCGATTTCCTCCAGGAGCGGGACGACGACGCGCTCATCGAGGGTTTCTTCGAGCATTACTGGGACGAGCGGCTGCGCGACGTGCAGCACCGGCTCAGCCAAGTCCCCGAGGGCGATGGGGACGAGCGTCTGTCGGTGCTGGTGGAACTCCTCCGCGAGCAGGGGTTCATGCCGGAGGTGCGAAGCGACGAGGGCGGCCTCGTCATCCGGGAGTGCAACTGCCCGTTCCCAGAGGCTGTCAAGCGCACGCGGCTACCGTGCCGGCTCGAAGCGCGCTTCTTCGAGCGGGTCTTCGACGACCGGATCAGCCGCGTGACGTACATCCCCGATGGCTTCCCGGCCTGCACCTACGAGTTCCCCGCTTCCGAAGAGGCCGGTGCTCCATGAACGAGCCCTCCCCATCCCCCGACGACGCCCGCTTGGCCGAGGCCGTCCGTGCCGCGTGTCTGCGCGCGGCGCTCGACGCCTTCGAAGCAGCCTCCATTAGCGGCCTCTGCTGCACCGGCGCGTGGGAGTGCGCTGTGGGGGCCGTGCGGACGCTGGATCTGGAGGAGCTCCTGCGAGCCCGGCATAGCGTCGAGACGGGGAGCCGGGATTCCGTGCGTCGAGCCTCCCGTTGATTCCTCTGTCTCCTGAACAGAGTGAGGAGACCACCGAACTTCCATCGTCGGCTTCAATATGCATTTCCAATTCAGGACGAGACGATCCGAATAAGCCATGCTACTCTCCCGGCGTTGCGAATACGCTCTCCGAACCGCGCTCTACGTGGCGGCGGCCGACCCCGTGGCGTACATCGCGGTGCGCGAGATCAGCGAGGCCCTCCGCATTCCCTACCCGTTCCTCGCCAAGACCGTCCAGTCGCTCACCGGTGCCGGCCTCTTCCGGTCCATGCGTGGGCCGAAGGGCGGCGTCGCCCTCGCTCGTCCCGCCGACCGAATCGCGCTCAAGGAGATCGTCCTCGCCGTAGACGGCCCTGCCATCTTCAGCGAGTGCGTCCTCGGACTCCCCGGCTGTGGGGAACGGAAGCCGTGCCCGCTCCACGACGAGTGGGGGCCTGCCCGCGACCGCGTCGAGCGCATGTTCGCCGCTGCCACCCTCGCCGCCACCGCTTCCCGCATCCAAGTCGGTGATTTCCGACTCGCCACGCCCCCACCCGCTCGGCCCACGCCTCCATGAAGCCCGACCTCCAGACGACCGATGACGTTCGCACCGTCGTCCACACGTTCTACGCGGATATGGAGGCCGACCCCGTGCTCGGCCCTTACTTCGCCGGGCTCGACTGGGCGGCGCACCTCCCGAAGATGGTCCGCTTCTGGTCGTCCGTCGTGTTCGGGACGGGCGCGTACCGGGGGCGGCCGTTCGACCCCCACACGCGGATGCAGGGCCTCACGCGCGCGCACTTCGCGCACTGGGTCGAGCGCTTTCACCAGACCGTGGACGCCCACTTCGCAGGCGAGCACGCCGAGCGGATGAAGGCGCGGGCCGAGCAGATCGCGGGCGTCTTCCAGGTCAAGCTCGGCCTCTGGGGCGTCTTCGGCGATGATGTGCCCGAGGCGGAGGTGCCCTCGTGAAGCGTTCCCCAGCCCTCCAGCCGCTCTCGCACGATCACTACGAGGGGCTGCATCTTGTAGCTCGCCTCCGCAAGGCGCTCCGCGCCGGCGAGGACATGACGGACTGGCCCGGAATCATCGCCGCGTTCTGGTGCGATCACCTCGTCCCTCATTTTGCCGAGGAGGAGGCGCTCGTGCTGCCCGTTCTACGCGAGGGAGCCCCGCCGCTCGCCGAGCGGATGAGCCGCGAGCACGAGGCGCTCCGAAGGCTGACGGAGGCCGTCGGGGAGGCGGGTGCAGCCCCGGGGGAAGTGCTTACGTCCTTCGCTGACGCGCTCGCTGCCCACATCCGGTTTGAGGAACGCGAGGCGTTCCCCGTCGCCGAGGGGCTCCTGGGAATCGGGACGTCGGCTCCGCCCGATGCTGATGGCCCCGATGCCGATGACTGAGCCCACGCGACTCCCGCTCCGATGGGCATGGCGCGGTGCCCTCGCCGTCTTCGTCCTCGCCGGCCTCACCGGGGCATTCTTCCGGTTCGCCATCGCGCACGGTGGGGCGCTGGGGCTCGACCTGGGGAACGTGCGCCACGCCCACTCGCACCTGATGTACTTCGGGTGGGCAACGCCGGCGCTCTTCGCCCTCATCGCGTACCGCCTCCCCCACCTCGGAGGGCGGCCGATGCCAGGGGCGGGCCTCGTGATTGGGGCGACGTTCGTCCTGGCGCTCCTCGCCTATCCGCCGTTCCTGCTGTTCGGCTATGCGCCGGCCGTGATCGGCGACGCGCGGCTTCCGCTCTCCGTAGTGGCGGCGGGGCTCAACGTGCTCGCGTGGTACGCCTTCGCCGCACTCTATGCACGGGCGCGGCGCGCGGCCCCGTCGTCACTGGGGCTCTGGCTCTTCGACCTCGCGCTGTTCTTCCTCGTCCTCGCCACGCTCGGCGCGTGGGGGCTACCGGCGCTCCAGGTCGTGGGCAGCGAGAACATCGCCCTCAAGACGGCCCTCACCCACCTCTTCCTCGACGTGTTCTCCGAGGGCTGGTTCGTCTTCGGTGTGCTCGGCCTCGCGGCGACGGAGGCCGAGAGTGAGAGCCGCCTCGCTCGCTGGGGCATGGGGCTGGCGGCAGCGGGTGTGCCGTTCACGTTCGCGCTGGGGATGCCCGCGGCGCTCGTACCTCCGCTCTTCGCGGGGCTGGCCCGGCTCGGCGGCGTGCTCGTCGGGGTCGGGCTCCTCGTCGTCGTGGTCGCACTCTGGCCGAGGCTTCGCGGGCTGTGGCGGCTGGCGCTCGGGCTACTCGCACTGAAGGCGCTCGGCGAGGTGGCCGTGAGCGCCGCGCCGGGGGCGGGGTGGGCGGCCGTGCCCGGCTTCCGCATCCTCTATCTCCACCTCATGTTGCTCGGGTTCGTCACGCTCGGCCTCGTCGCGGCGGCACGCGGCGCGTGGGGAACCGAGGCGACGCGAGGCCACACCCTTTTTGCCGCATCCGTCGTGCTCCTCCTCGCTTCGCTTCTGACGATGACGCCCGCTTGGCCGGCGGCGTGGGGCGGCGCGTGGATCGCCGAGTTCGTCGCGTGGTGCGCCCTCGGTCCCGTGCTCGCTGCCGGGGCGATGGGGATCGGGTTCAGGGAGATACATTTAGACCTGTTCCCGCCGAAGAGCGTGCTTCAATAGATGGTTTCGTCCTCGTTAATCTTCGAAAAGAGAGCGCCCATACGTACCTTCCCTGTAGCTCCCCGGCGGTGGACGCCTCGACTCGGCCTATCTCGTCCTGTCGCTGCGGGAGACGCCTGTCTCAAGAATGCCTGTCTCAAGCATGTAGGGTGATCCATGAGCCGCGAATCACGAAAAGCGACCGGGTGGGGCCTCGGCGCCACCCTCGTCCTCGGCGTCCTGATCCTCGTCGGCTCGCGGAACCTCGAGCACTTCGACGCGGCCCTCGTCGGCTACACCTTCGCCGTCCTCTTCGCCACGTTCGGGCTGACGTACCGCTACACGATGTGGCTCCAGCGGCCCCCGACGGCGGTCTATTGGCGGCGCGGCTGGGAGGCCTTCTTCAAGCGCGGCTACCGCGCCCGCAATGCCGGGACCTGGTTCAAGCGGGTCGGCTCTGAGGTGCTCGCCAACCGGTTCATCTTCAAGCGGGGCACGCTGCGCGGCGTGACGCACCTCCTCATCATGTGGGGCTGCCTGATCGCCGTTGCGATCACGTTCCCGCTCGTCTTCGGATGGCTCTACTTCCGGCCTGTCGCGGGCGACCTCGCGCTCTACGAGGCCGTCGTCTTCGGCTTCCCGCTGTTCCGGTTCCCGCACGAGTCGGCGGTCGCGTTCTTCCTCTTCCACGGGCTCGTGTGGTCGTCCTTCCTCGTCATCGCGGGCGTGATGCTTGCGATGCGGCGGCGGATGCGGGAGGAGGGCGCGGTGGCGGTCCAGCGCTTCGCGGAGGACTTCATGCCGCTGATCCTCCTCTTCGCCGTGAGCCTGACCGGGCTGATGCTGACGGCGAGCTACACGTGGATGGCGGGGTACGCCTACACCTTCATCGCCATCCTCCACGCCATCACCGTGATCGGGACGTTCCTCTGGCTCCCGTTCGGGAAGTTCTTCCACGTCTTCCAGCGGCCAGCACAACTCGGCGTCGGCTTCTACAAAGACGTGGGGCGGGCCGAGGAGCCGGCGCACTGCCGGCGCTGTGGGCACGCCTTCACGTCGCGGATGCACGTCGAGGACCTCATCGAGGTCGAGCGACAGCTCGGCTACCGCTACGAGATCCCCGGCAGCACGGCGTCCGACGGCGCGGCGTCGGGGCAGGCCGTCGAGCACTACCAGTGGATCTGCCCGCCGTGCCGCCGCGCCTCGTTCGTCATGGCGCAGGGGCTCCGGTGGCAGGGCCGGCGCGGCGGCGCGGCGCTCCCGCTCGACGGGCGGCCCATCCCGATGCCCGTCTACGCCAACCCCGGCACGGGCGAAGGCCCCCTCGGGGCCGAGGACGCCGAGAACTTCCACCCGTAATCTGCTCTTCCCATGCCCACGACTACGCCTACGCCCGGCCTCGACCTCGACGCCATCCGCGAGTTCGGCCCGTACCTCCAGTACGCCCGCGACATCCGCGTCGACACGGGCGTCGAGCCGGACCGACTCGTCAAGACGCACTGCTGCTTCTGCGGCCAGCAGTGCGGGATGCAGCTCAAGGTCAAGGGCAACACCGTCGTCGGCGTCGAACCGTGGTATGACTTCCCGTTCAACCGCGGGATGATGTGCCCGAAGGGGATCAAGCGCTACCTCCAGCAGAGCCACCCCGACCGCCTCCTCCACGCCTACAAGAAGGACCCGAGCGCGCCGAGCGGGTTCTCCGAGATGCCCTACGACGAAGCCATCCGCCGCGTCGCCGACGAGATCGACCGCATCCAGCGCGAGTACGGGAACGACGCCTTCGCCATACTCTCCGGGGCAAGCCTGACGACGGAGAAGACGTACCTCATGGGCAAGTTCGCCCACATGGCGCTGAAGACGGCCAACATCGACTACAACGGCCGCCTCTGCATGGTCAGCGCGGCGGCGGGTAACAAGAAGTCGTTCGGGGTCGACCGCGCGGCGAACCCATGGGGCGACATCCTCGGGGCCGAGGTCGTCTGGATCAGCGGGGCGAACGTGGCCGAGTGCGCGCCGATCACGACGAACTACGTCTGGCAGGCGCGCGAGCAGGGCGCGAAGGTCATCGTCGCCGACCCGCGCATCACGCCGATCGCGCGGACGTGCGACCTCTTCCTCCCCGTCAAGCCGGGCCGCGACACGGCGCTCTTCAACGGCGTCCTCCACCTCATGATCGAGCACGACTGGCTCGACCACGACTTCATCGAGAACCACACGGTCGGGTTCGACGCCGTCGCCGAGGAGGTGAGCAAGTGGACGCCCGCGCTGACGGCCGAGGTCACGGGGGTCGCCGAGAAGTCGATCCAGCAGGCCGCCGAGTGGTGGGGCCAGGCCTCGACGAGCTTTCTGATGCACGCGCGCGGCATCGAGCACCACAGCCGTGGCGTACAGAACGTGATGAGCGCGATCAACATCGTCCTCGCCTCCGGGCGCATCGGCCGCGAAAACTGCGGCTACGGGACGATCACCGGCCAGGCGAACGGGCAGGGCGGGCGCGAGCACGGGCAGAAGTGCGACCAGCTCCCCGGCGGGCGCGACCTCGGCAACCCCGAGCACCGGGCCTACGTCGCCGGCGTCTGGGGCATGGACCCCGACGACCTCCCGCAGCCCGGCGTCGACGCCTACGAGATCATGCGGAAGGCGCACAGCGGTGAGATCAAGGGGCTCCTCTCGATCTGCTTCAACCCCGTCGTCTCGCTCCCCGACAACAACTTCGTCCGCGAGGCGCTCGACAAGCTGGAGTTCTTCGTCGCCATCGACTTCTTCATGAGTGCGACGTCCCGCTACGCCGACGTCGTGCTGCCGGGCTCGCTCCAGGAGGAGGACGAGGGGACGGTGACGCAGCTCGAAGGCCGCGTCATCAAGATCAACCAGGTTGTCGACTGCCCCGGCGAGGCGCGGCGCGACTGGGAGATCATTCAGGACATCGCGAAGGCACTGGGGCGAGAGCGTGGGCTGACGTTCAGCGGGCCGCGTGAGATGTTCGAGGAACTGCGCATCGCGTCGAAGGGCTACACGAATGACTACTCCGGGATCACGTGGGAGGGCGTCGAAGACAACTACGGGGTGTTCTGGCCGTGCCCGGCCGAGACGCCGGAGGGCGTGCCGCTGCCCGGTCCGCAGGGGACCGTCCGCCTGTTTGAGCCCGGCTCGTGGAACCCGATTGCGAAGGGCGCCGGCCCGTTCTACTTCCCCGACGGCAAGGCCCGCTTCAACGTGACCGAGTACGTCGGCCCGACCGAGGACGTGGACGCCGACTACCCCGTCATCCTCACGACGGGCCGCGTCGTCAGCCAGTTCCTCTCGGGCAATCAGACCCGCCGCATCGGCCCGCTCCTCGACCACTACCCCGAGCCGAAGATCGAGATGCACCCGCGCCTCGCCGCGAAGCTCGGCATCCGAGACGGCGACTGGGCGACGGCCGAGAGCCGCCGGGGAAACTGCACGCTCCGCGCCTCGGTCGTCAAGACGATCCGTCCGGACACCGTCTTCATCCCCTACCACTGGGCCGGACGCAAGAGCGCCAACCAGCTCACGATCTCGGCGCAGGACCCGATCTCGAAGATCCCCGAGTACAAGGTGTGCGCCGTCCGCGTCTCCAAGGCTGAGGCCCCACCCGAGTACGCCGACCAACTCCAGCCTCAGCAGTAAGCCCCTCCACCCAGCCCTCCGTCCCCGTGCCCGTCCCCGCCACGCTCGAGTTCTTCATCGATCCCGCCCGCTGCATCGGCTGCCAGGCGTGCGTGCAGGCGTGCGCCGAGTGCGACACCCACCGCGGCCAGTCGATGATCCAGCTCGACTACGTCGACCGCGCCCACTCGACGCAGACGGTGCCCGTCGTGTGCATGCACTGCGACTCGCCGACGTGCGCCGAGGTCTGCCCCGCCGACGCCATCAAGCGGACCGAGGACGGCGTGGTCCACTCGGCCCGGAAGCCACGCTGCATCGCGTGCAACAACTGCGTCCTCGCCTGCCCCTTCGGCGTGCCGAAGATGAACACCGAGATGCAGCTCATGATGAAGTGCAACATGTGCTACGACCGGACCTCGGTCGGGCTCAAGCCGATGTGCGCCTCGGTCTGCCCGAGCCAGGCCCTCGCCTTCGGGACGCGCGAGGAGATGGCCCGCCTCCGGCCGAGTGCCCGCCCCGTCAACACCTTCCAGTTCGGCGCGCAGACCATCACGACGAAGGTGAACATGATGGTCCCCGCCGACGACGGCCCGGACTGGGTGGACGTGACGGCCGCCATGCACGAGCCGACGATCGGACACCAGATGCTCGACGACATCTTCGACGACGACGTGTTCGGGGGCGACGGCTTCATCGACCTTCTCAACGACGACCCCGCTGACGCATGAGCCCCGAGCCCCCCCTCATCTCCCGTGGTGCCTCCGCCCCGCAGGACGCCGACCGCTCGACCGTCCCGCCCGACGGTCGCCCGCTCGCCGAGCAGCCGAAGTGGCGGCGGGACTTCCCCATCGACTGGCCGCAGGACGAGTACGTTTCGCGCCGTGACCTCGTGAAGTTCATCTGCCTCACGAGCGTGGCCTTCGTGGTCGGGCAGTTCTGGATCGTCGGGAAGAGCCTGTTCGGGCGGCGCGAGGCCGCGCTTCCGGCGCTCGCCATCGCGGATGTCGACGAGCTCCCCATAGGCGGGGCCAAGACGTTCCGCTACCCCGAGGGCAGCACGCCGCGGCTACTCGTGCGCACCGGAGCGGCGACGTTCGTGGCCTACGACCAGCAGTGCACCCACCTCCTCTGCCCCATCGTGCCGGCGCACCGGGAGGGCAT
Source organism: Rhodothermales bacterium (assembly GCA_039944855.1). Lineage (NCBI taxonomy): Bacteria > Pseudomonadati > Rhodothermota > Rhodothermia > Rhodothermales > Rhodothermales bacterium. The sequence continues at coordinate 40,703 of JBDUXZ010000017.1, forward strand.
GGGCGTCGCCGCGTCTGAGCGGGGGCTGGAGCTCCACTGCCCGTGCCACAACGGCTGGTTCGATCTCGAGACGGGCCGCCCCCTCGCCGGGCCGCCGCGCCGCCCGCTCCCGCGCGTCTCCGTCGAGGTCCGCGGCAGCATCGTCTACGCGACCGGCGTGGAGGAGCCTGCGGCATGAAGCATCGCCCTGCCTTCTCCGACGAACGGGCTCCCGGCAGACGCCCGCCCTTCGTCCGCGCCCAGCGGATGACGATCGTCAACGGCATCCTGCTGTTCGTCGTGCTGATCGTCATCTTGCAGCTCTGGCTGCTGACCGCGACGATGAACGCCTACCTCGGCGGCGACACCGGCGTCGTGTGGCCCGCTGCCCTCGCGAGCCTCGTCTGCCTCGGCCTCAACGCCGGCCTCCTCTGGTACCTCTACCGGCTCGACTGAATGGACCCTCTAGCCCCTCCGGCCCCCACGTCTGCCACCGACGCACCGCCCGACCGACGGGGTGCGGTGCGCGCCCTCGCACTCGCCACGCTCGCGCTCGCGGTGAACTTCTGGGCGTGGAACCTCCTCGGCCCCCTCGCACCGACCTACCGAGAGCTCCTCGCCCTCTCGCCATTCCAGGTCTCGCTCCTCGTCGCGGTCCCCGCGCTCATCGGCGCGCTGGCCCGCATCCCCATCGGCGCGCTCACCGACCGCTACGGCGGCCGGATCATGTTCACGGCCGTGACGGCGCTCACGATCGTGCCCGTCCTCTTCCTTGCCGCGACCGACGCCTACCCGTCGCTGCTCGTTGGTGGCTTTTTCCTCGGGCTGGGTGGGGCCTCGTTCGCCGTCGGCATCCCGTTCGTGAACGCGTGGGTGGCCCCCGAGCGGCGCGGCCTCTTCCTCGGCATCTACGGCGCGGGCAACGTCGGCACGGCCGTTTCAGGGTTCCTCTCGCCGCCCATCGCGGGGGCCTTCGGGCTCCCATCGGCGTACCTCGTCGTGGCGGGCGCGCTCGCCGTGACGGCCGTCGTCTTCGCGCTCCTCGGCCGCGATGCGCCGGGGCGGGTGGCTTCGACCGGGTCGATGATGGCGGGCTTCGTCGCGGCCGTGAAGCTCCCCATCGCCCGCGACCTCGCGCTGCTCTACGCCATCACGTTCGGCGGCTTCGTCGCCTTCGGCGCCTACCTGCCGACGTTCCTGACCGAGGCCTACGCCCTCACCGTGCCGGACGCGGCGCTGCGGGCGGCCGGTTTCATCGTCCTCGCCACGGCGACCCGTCCGGTCGGCGGCGCGCTCGCAGACCGGTTCGGCGGGGTGCCCGTGCTCCTCGGCTCCTTCCTCGCGATTGGCGTCGGCGCGATCGTGACGGCGTTCGAGCCGGACATCGTGACGGCGACGGTGGGCTTCCTGACGATTGCCGCCGCGCTCGGCGTCGGCAACGGGGCCGTGTTCGCGCTCGTCGGCCGGCGCTCGCCGGCCGGGACGGTCGGGAGCGTGACGGGTCTCGTCGGCGCGGCGGGTGGCTTGGGCGGGTTCCTCCCGCCGATCATCATGGGGCTCGTCTTTCAGGCGACGGGGTCGTACGCCATCGGCCTCATGCTGCTCTCGGACGTCGCGTTCGCGGGGGCGGTCTACACGGCGTGGCGTCTGCGGGACGTGAAGCTCCCGAGCGCCTGAGGCTAGGCAAATTGACCGGGGTTGCCCTCGCCTGCTTAGGCCGGCAGGTGAGGTCCGGCCCCGCTCAGCGCCGCAGCGGCGAACCAACGGTATGTCACGGTGCTCTCCTCGCTCCCCCCGACATCCGCCGACTCGACGCGTACCCCGATCAGGTTTGCACGGTAGGCCAACGGGGGGAGGCACTCATCCCATCCGGCCGGGCTCCCTTCACCCCACAGCAGACGGAACCGCAGCCAGCATTCCTTGTCGTCGCGTCCGGCTTCGACGACCACGCGCTCCAGCCCCTGATCCTTCAGGGTCGCGTTGAGCAGGTCTTTAGCGAGTTGGTAGAGTTGCGCAGCTTCGAAGCGGTTGACGGGAGCCTCTAAGCCGTCCCGGTGCACCGAGATAGGGACACGGTGCCGCTGAGCGGCCGTCGCAGCTAGTTCGTCGAGGGCGTTGCCCAGGCTGCCCATCGCTTCCAGGGGTGCGACGGACTGGAACAGGCTCAGCGCCTGCTGGTCCACCTGGTGCAGGTGCGCCGTTAGCTCTAAGGCCTCGTCCGCTTCGGCGAGTTGCCGTCTCTCGAGGTGCCGCGCGAGCTGGCGGCTCATCATGCCGAGTCCCGTGAGCGACTGCCCGAGTTCCTCGTGGAGGCTGTACCCGACGGCCCATCGCTCTTCGTCGCTCGCCCGTAGCACGTGCTGCTCCAGCAGGCGGCGCTCGGTGATGTCCCGCACCGTCACCGTGTACTGGAGCCCCTCCTCGTGTGTCACCGGGACGAAGACGACCTCGACGGGGAAGCAGGCCCCGCTCTCGCGCCGCCCGCCCATCTCGTGAGTACGTGTGGCGCCCTGCTCGGCCGGTCGCAGGAATATGGCGCGGTCCCGCTCGAAACGCACGCGGTGCTCCGGGTTCAAAAGCTCGGCGAAGGGCCGGCCACGGAGCTCCGGCTCGGCATAGCCGAAGATCTGCTCGGCCGCGGGGTTGACTGAGGTGATGCATCCACGCGCGTCCAGCGTCAGAACGCCGTCAGCCGTCGTGGCGAGGACGGCCCGGTGCTTGGCTTCGCTCCTGAGCAGAGCACCCTCGAAGGCCTTCCGCTGGAACGACAGCACGGCGACGGTCCACATCGCGGCGACGGCCAGGAGCCGGTTCGTGAGCGTGATGGACAGCGCCGCGCCCGGCGGGGACAGCCACAGCCCGGCGCCGGTGAGCAACGAGCACACCGCCGCCACGGCGATGATGAGGCGTCGGTCCGGCAACCACATCGCCAGAAGGACGGGCGCGATGTACGGGACGCCCCCCGCGATGCCGAGGGGCAGCCAGAGGTCGACGACGAAGATGACGAGCGTCAGCAGCGCCCCGAAGAGCACGACGTCGGCCCGCGCCTCCCCCCGACGTAGCGGACCGAGGAGGACATCGCGATACGGGGTAACGTTCATCGTTCAGGACGCCGGGGGTGGTCGCTGGAGAGTCGGCACGGTACCATGATCCCCCATCGTTGCGGTTCGACGCGACAGGGGCCACCACCTCGCGCGTGTAAGCTGCATCCCTACACAGCCGCGAGCGTGTGGCCCCCGTACTGGCCTACTGCGTGGCTACCGATCAGGCCCGCGTCGGGATGCCCCGCCGCCTGCAGCGGCCCCGTAGTTTGTCATCCCTCGTTGCCTCTCGCGAACCCCAGCAATGATCACTGTTCAGGAAGCCGACCTCCTCCTAGCCGAGCACGCCTGCACGCGCGGGGCAGTCTCCGTCCCGCTGACGCAGGCCGTTGGCCGCGTGCTCCGCGAGGACGTGGCGGCCGACCGCGACTACCCCCCCTTCGACCGCGTGGCGATGGACGGGATCGCCGTGGCCTCGGCCGGACTGGAAGACGGAGCGCGTCGGTTCCGGCTGGCGAGCACGCAGGCGGCGGGCGAACCGCCCCACACGCTCCCCGAGACGGGAGCATGTATCGAGATCATGACGGGCGCGGCGCTGGCGGAGGGGTGCGACACGGTCGTCCGCTATGAGGACCTCGACCTCTCGGGCGGCTGGGCCACGCTGCGCGACAGCGTCGAGGTGGAACCGAAGCAGAACGTGCACGTCCGCGGCTCGGACCGTCGGGCGGGGGAGCCGGTGCTAGAGGCGGGCACCCGGCTCCGCTCGCCCGACATCGCCGCGCTCGCCTCGATAGGGAAGGCGGAGGTTCGCGTGGCGGCGCTGCCGCAGATCGCCGTCGTCACGACGGGCGACGAGGTCGTGGCGGTAGACGCCCCTGTGCTCCCGCACCAGATTCGCGAGTCAAACGGCCCCGCCGTCCGCGCCGCGCTCCACCGGCACGGCTACCCGGACGTGCAGCTCGATCACGTGCCCGACGACGAGGCCCAGCTCCGGCACCACCTCGGTGCCGCCCTCGATGAGGCCGACGTGCTCGTGCTCTCCGGCGGCGTCTCGGCCGGCAAGTTCGACCTCGTACCGAAGCTCTTGGACGAACTCGGCGTGCGCGAGGTCTTCCACAAGATCCGCCAGAAGCCGGGCAAGCCGCTCTGGTTCGGCACGGCGGCGCGCGGGCAGGCGGTCTTCGGACTGCCGGGGAACCCCGTCTCCGCGCTCGTGTGTCTGTATCGCTACGTGCTCCCCTTTCTTGCAGCCTCCGCCGGCGAGACGCCCCGACCGCCGGAGACGGCCCGGCTCGCGCGGCTACCGAGGCGGAAAAACGACTTCACGCTCTTCGTGCCGGCCCGCCGCGAGGGCCTCGACGCGCACCCCGTCCACTCCAACGGCTCCGGCGACTTCCTCTCGCTCCTCGCGAGCGACGGATTCGCTGAGGTCGCGGCCGAGGTCGAGCAGCCCAGCCCCGTCCCCTTCTACTCTTGGAGCGCCGCCTGATGGAACTCCTCCCCGTCCTCACCGACCCCCACGGCCGCTGGATCCGCAAGCTGCGCGTCTCGCTCACCGACGTGTGCAACTTCCGGTGCACGTACTGCATGCCCGCGAACGTCCGCTTCCAGCCGTCGGCGACGCTGCTCCCGCCGGACGAGCTGGTGGGGATGGTCGCCGGACTCGTTGAGGAGGGCGTTCGCCAGGTCCGCCTCACGGGCGGCGAGCCGCTGGCGCGGAGGGAGTTCCGAGAGATCGCCGAGGGCGTCGCCGCGCTCCCCCTCGACAAGCTCGGCCTCACGACGAACGGGTACTGGCTCGAAGACCACCTCCCGTTCCTCGAAAAAATCGGCTGCCGCCACGTCAACGTCAGCCTCGACAGCCTCCGCGCCGACCGCTTCGAGGCCATCACCCGCACGCCCTTCTTCGACCGCGTGCTCCGCTCGATCCTGGAGGCGAAGGCGATGGGCTTCCCCGTCAAGGTGAATGTCGTCCTCATCCGCGGCGCGAACGACGCCGAGGTCGAGGACTTCGTGGCCTTCTCGGCCACGCACGGCGTCCCCGTCCGCTTCCTCGAATACATGAAGATTGGACCGCAGCGCGGGCGGCACGACGATCTGTTCGTCCCGGCTGGCGAGGTGATCGAACGGCTCCGCAAGAGAAACGCGCTCACGCCCATCGAGGCCGAGGCCGACGCGACAGCGTTCTCATTCCGCACCGACGACGGGGCCGAGGTCGGGTTCATCGCGTCGGAGAGCCGGCCGTTCTGCGCTACGTGCTCGCGGCTACGCCTCTCCGCGCGCGGCCGGCTCCGCGCCTGCCTGATGTCTGAGGACGGGCTGAGCCTCGTGGGCGTCCCGCGCGAGCGCTACCCGGAGGTGCTGGCCGAGGTGATGGCGATGAAGCCCACCGGGCGGCTGCCGGAGATCGCGCAGCCCATGCACGAGATCGGAGGATGAGCGAGATGCCCAGCAAGAGGATGTCCAGCGAGAAGACGTGCGACCGCACCCGTCGCCGGTTCACCTACCACCCGTTCGAGGTGGCGCTCTGCGGCTACTCGGGGGCGGGCAAGACGACGCTCGCGTGCCGCCTCCTCGCGCGCTGGGCCGACCGCTACCACGTCGGCTTCGTTAAGCACGACGCGCACCGGTTCGAGATGGACGAGCCGGGGAAGGACACGCACCGGGCGGCCGAGGCCGGCGCGGCGGGCGTGATGATCAACGACCCCCGCCACTTCGCCCGGATCAGCACCCTCCCCTACTCCACCTTCGAGCGCGCCACCGCCTTCCTCGACGCCGACTTCGTCCTCGCCGAGGGGTTCAAGCGCTCCGACCTCCCCAAGCTCCTCCTCCTCGACCCCGACGGCCGCGCCGAACGGGAGTACCGCGACGGCCGGTTCACGAACGTCCTCGCCGTCGTCGGCCCCGCCGAGCGGCCCGAGGGGCTCGGCGTGCCGCTCTTCCACCGCGACGACGTGGACGACGTCGCCGAGCTGATCGAATCTCACGTTCGTCGGCAGGCCGAAGCACCGCTCTACGGCCTCGTGCTCGTCGGCGGCGAGAGCCGGCGGATGGGCCGCCCGAAGTGGGCGCTCGACTACCGAGGAGAGCCGCAGGCCGCGCGCACGGCCCGCCTCCTCGGCACCGTCTGCGAGCGCGTTTTCCTCTCCGTTCGCCCCGGCCAGGCGGTCGAGGGGATGCCCGAGGCGGAGCGCATTGAGGACCGATTCCCGGCGTGGGGACCTTCCACGGGCATCCTCTCCGCGATGGAGGCGCACCCCGAGGCCGCGTGGCTCGTCGCCGCGTGCGACCTCCCCTTCCTCGACGCGCGGACGCTCGAAGACCTCGTGGCGGGCCGCGACCCGCTCAAGCTCGCGACGGCCTACCGAAGCACCCACGGCGGCAGCCACGAGGGCCTGCCCGAGCCACTCTGCGCCGTCTGGGAGCCGCGCGCCCGCCTGCGCCTCCTCCAGGCCGCCGGGCTGGGGATGGCCTGCCCGCGCAAGGTGCTCATCGAGTCGGTGCCCCGGTTGCTCGACCTAGCGAACGCGCGGGCGCTCGACAACGCCAACACGCCCGGCGAGTACGAGGCGGCGCGTGCGGCCCTGCAGTCGTCCGCGCAAACCTGATCCCCATGAAGAAGCAGATCGACGTCAAGCAGATCGTCGTCCACTACTACGCCCTCTTCCGCGACCTCCGCGGGAAGGATAGCGAGACCATATCGACGCAGGCCGCTTCGCCGCGCGAGCTGTACGAGGAGCTGGGGATGAGCGACGCCCTCCGCCTCGACACGCGCTCCGTCAAGGTGGCGGTGAACGACGCCTTCGCCTCATGGGACGACGCCCTTCAGGGTGGCGATCTCGTCGTCTTCATTGCGCCTACGGCGGGGGGCTGACGTGTTTCGGATCACCAACGAACGTATCGACACGGCGGACTGCCGCCGTGCCCTCGAAGCCGCCTCGGCCGGCGGGTTCGTGGCGTTTGAGGGGTGGGTGCGCGACCACAACGAGGGGCGGGGCGTCGTCTCGCTCGAATACGAGGCGTACACCGCCCTCGCCGAGAAGGAGGGGCTCCTCATCGTTACGGAGGCCGGCCAGCGTTTCGAGGCCGAGCGCGTAGGCGCCGCGCACCGGACGGGCCACCTCGCCGTCGGCGACCTCGCCGTGTGGGTGGGGGTCTCCGCCGCGCACCGCGACGCCGCTTTCGCGGCCTGCCGCTACGTCATCGACGAGCTCAAGCGCCGGGTGCCCATCTGGAAGCGCGAGCATTACGCCGACGGCACGGCGGAGTGGGTGAACGGTGCCGCGCGCCCGCCCGAGCAGCGAACGAACTGAGGGGAGCCAGCGCTACCCCGGAGCCGGGGCTACGTCGCAAGCATCTTCAGCCCCGCCACGATCAGCACCACGCCCAAGAGCCGCCGGACGGCCGGTGCGGGGAGCCGACGGCTTCCCAACTCGGCCCCGATCCACCCACCGGCCAGGGCCGCCACGGCGAGACCGGGAAGGAACGGCGGCAGCATCGCGCCCTGTGTGGCTTGCCCGAGCAGCCCGGCTACCGAGTTGACGAGGATGAACGCCGCCGCCACGCCCGAGGCCGTTCGCACGTCCGTCCACCCCGCCAGCACGAGGAGCGGACTCAGGAAGATGCCGCCGCCAACGCCCGTGAGGCCGGAGAGCAGGCCGATGACGGCCCCGACCGCGAGCGCCACCCCGTGCGGGGCCGCTCCCGCTGGGGTAGAAGGCACCCCCCGTGGCTGGCGCAGGAGCCGGTACGCCGCGTAGAGCAGGACGAGCCCCACGAGGGGACGGTAGAACGCGCCCGGCAGCGTCGCCGCCCCGCCGATGTAAGCGAACGGTACCGAGAACGCGGCGAACGGCCAGAAGGCCGTCCATGAGAAGCGACCGGCGCGGTAGAACTTCACACTCCCGATCCCGGCGACGAGCACGTTGAGCACGAGGGCGGCCGGCCGCATCTCCGGCGGTGCCACGCCGAGGAACGCCATCGCCGCGAGGTAGCCCGAGGCTCCGCCGTGGCCGACGGAGGCGTAGAGGACGGCGGCCACGAATACGAGCCCGCCGAGGACGATGAGGGGGCCCGCTTCCACCCGCTAGACGTTTACGAGGTCAGTGGGAGGATACGCTCCGTGGGGCAGTTGGAGCACGCCACTACTTCTCCGACGCAGCTTGGGCACTCCCCTCGAGCTCGGGAGGCACCCTCAGATGAGGCGCTCCTCGTAGGCTGAGAGGTGGATGAGGAAAGCGCTGCGGAGCGTCCGCCGCCGAACCTCCTCGGACGTGGGGTCTGTATGCAAGAGGCGCCCCCGGAGTCCGCCCGTCGTCGGGTGCCCTCGGATGGCGAAGAGCTCGGGCGTGAGGACACCGAACTGGCAGCACAAGCAACGCGCGAAGAACGTCATGTCGAGGGGCCGCCACTTGCCGGGGAACGCCAAAACCTTGGCCGTGCGCGGCACGACCTGCTGGACGAACCCGCCGGCCGGATCCACCTCGAAGAGCGCCCGCGCGAGCGCGGAGGGAATCGCTTCTCGGACAGCCGGCAGCTCGACTTGGCCGTCGGTGTTGATCGCGGAGGCGATGAGGAACGTGGGGTTGATCACGGCGAGGCCCTCACGCAACGGCCAACGCTCCCTCTGCGCCGGCGGCTTCCGGTTGATACAGGACGGCCTCGATGCAGAACCGCTTCCGTCCGGCGGGGACGACCCATTCCACGACGTCCCCCTCCTGCTGCCCGAGCAGCGCCGTGCCCACCGGCGCGAGCACCGAGACCCTTCCTTGGCGGAAGTCGGCGCTGCCCGGCATTACGAGGGTGTATTCCCCTTTCTCACCGGTATCAACGTCCCGGATCCGCACCCGTGAGTTGAGGGTGACGACGGTCGGGGGAACGTCCGTGGAGGGGACGACGACGGCCCGCTCTAGCTCGTCCGTCAGGTCTACGAGAGACTTGACGTCCTGGCCTGCCGGCTGCCGCGACGTGATGAGCCGGTAGAGCATGCCCCGGTCCAGTTCCGTGACGTAGAGGGTATTCTGACGAGCGGTCTTTTTCATGGCGGTCGATAACGATGAGTGGCCGTCTCCGTTCGACGGTAGTGCCGTCCGACGGAAATGGGGAGGTAGCCGGGGACCGACCCTCGCCGCGGAGCCTACTGGAGGTGGAACATCGAGTCTCGTCGCGAAGCCTCGCGGTGCGCCTCCCTGCGTGGCTCCAGTGGTCCCCGTCTAGGCCGAGGGCTCGGTGGGTAGATCACACGGCTCTACCACCCGACGGGCCGGGGCCGTAGAGCCCCGGCCCTTGATGGGCCGTAGAGAAGGGATTGAGGGACCGTTGGGGACCCCGGAGTCGGCGGAAGCCGCCGGGCTCTGATTGAGTATCGGGACCTTTCAGCGATAAGTCCAATCTTTTAATCGTATTCCCCGATAGGGAAGGCGTATCGGATCGGCCGCCCGCGCTGCGTGTTCGAGATCGACGGACGTACTGGCCTCCCATACCTTCGTAGAGCCGCACTGCGTGAGGGGCGGCGGTCAGGTCGCGGGGTGGATCTCCCCCACCCTTCCCGCCCCGAGCCCCACGACCACCTTCGCGCCGAGTACGACGACGAGGGACAGAAGCGGGACGCTCCACCCCCCCGAGAGGTCGTGGAGCGCGCCGAAGAGGGTCGGGCCGACGGCCGCCAGCAGGTAGCCTACCGACTGCGCCATCCCTGAGAGCGCCGTAGCCGTCTCCGCATCCGCGGCGCGGACGACGAGGAAGAGCAGCGAGAGCCCAAACGTCCCCCCCAGCACGAACCCGAGCAGCCCCACCCAGAGAGCGGCGAGGTCGAGGCCGGGTGCGAGGAGCCCAGCGAGGGCGACGGCCTCGACGAGCGCGAGCGCCCACACGATGCCGCGTTGGTCGGCGCGGCGGCCGGCCCAGAGCGGGACGACGGCTGAGCCCAGGACGCCCGTGGCCTGCGAGAGTGCGAGCATCCATCCGGCCTCGGCCGCGCCCAGCCCGCGGCTCTGGAGGAGGTCGGGGAGCCACGCCAGCACGACGTAGAACGTGAGCGACTGGAGCCCCATGAAGAGCGCGACCTGCCACGCCAGCGGCGAGCGGCCGAGGTCACGCAGCGACGCGCCTACACTCCGGGACGTCCGGGCGGGCGTCCGCCGTCGGAGCTGCGGGAGCCACGCGGCGAGGGCGACGAGCGCGAGCACCGCCCATGCCCCGAGCGAGCCGCGCCACCCGAGCACCGCTGCGAGCGGTACGGCGACGCCGGCGGCGACCGTTGCGCCCACGCCCATCGCGCTCGAATACAGGCTCGTCATCGGGCCGGACCGCTCGGGGAAGTCGCGCTTGACGAGGGCCGGGAGGAGCACGTTGCCGAGCGCGATTCCCACGCCGAGCAGCGCCATCCCGCCGAAGAGCAACGCGACCGAAGGCACCGCGCGCACCACCGTCCCCACGCCGATCAGAGCCAGGGCAACGGCGAGTGCCCCCTCAATCCCTCTCCGCCGCGTCACAAGCGGCGTGAGGGCAGAGACGAACCCGAAGGCGAGGAGCGGGAGCGTCGTCAGCAGCCCGAGGGCCGTGTTCGAGAGGCCTGTCGCGTCACGGATGTCGGCGACGAGCGGGCCGATGCCGGCGAGCGCCGGACGGAGGTTCACGGCGATGAGCACGATGCCCATCACCAGTAGCCCCCGACGCAGAGTGCCCTGCTGCCGGACAGGGTTCGGCGCGTGCATAGGCGGCTTCTCGCGGTCGTCGGATATGTCCGGTCTCTGCACCGCTAAAACACGTAGCCGATGCGGAGGCCGACATCGGGAAACCGGTCGAGCCGGTCCGTCCCGAGCGAGAGCACAAGCGGGCCGATGGGCGTGCGGTAGGCGAGGTCGAGGCCCAGCCCCGCCAACACGTCGTCGGTGTCCACGATCGCGTCGTCGTCACCGAAGGCACGGCCAGCATTGGCGAAGAGGTGAGCCACGAGGCCTCCCGTGTCAATCTGGATGCCAGCGACGCCGAGCCACGCGTTGGGGCCGGTGAGTGCTTCGGACGGGTGACCGTAGAGTGGAAGGAACGTGCCCGGCAGGACCGTCACCGTCTGTATCCCCCCGACGAACGTCCGCCGGCCCAGCGGCAGTCCGTCGCCCGAGCCTCTGGCGTAGGCGGTGCGACCAGTGAGCGAGACGCGGGGCGAGACGGGGACCCAGACCTCGGCGTCGAAGAGGGCGCGCGTGAACGCCCCCGACTGGATGCCGAGGAGGCCGAGGGTGTCGGCCGAGACGCTGGCCTGCTCGGCGACGCGGTCGGTGAACTCCGTCGCGTCGAGGCGACCCTGCCCGGCCTCGGCCTGGGCGCGGAGCCGGAGGCCGCGCGTGGGTAGGTTCAGCCGGTCCAGCGTGCGCATTTCGGCGAACGCGGTGCCCGAGGCCCAGCGCTCGCGGAGCACGACGCCTTCCGGGTCGAGGACGATGGGTGTGCCGTCCGGCCCGGGGAAGACCGTGTTGGCGTCAACCGAGAAGTCCGTGATCTCGTCGCGGCCTAAGCCACCGCCGACAGAGCCACCGACGAGGAGAGAGGAGAGCGGCGACCAGCTCGCCACGAGTCCGCCCTCGGCGACGCGCTGCGTGAGGACGGAGCGGTCCTTCTGCTCGCCGAACAGGTCGACCGAGACGGGTGCCTCGGTGACGCTGGCCTGAGCGCCGACCTCGACGAGCGACGTGAGCCCGAGCGGCATCGTGTAGGTGGCGAGCGCCTGGGACTGGCGGCCGAGGCGGACGGCGAGCGCCGATCGGTCGCCCCAGCGGAGTCGGTGTCGGAGCGTGAGTTGGGCGAGCAGCTCGCCGCCGTTGAGGTCGTCGTAGCGAAGCCCCAGGCCCAGCCGGTCCGGCGGGTCTTTGGGAACGAGTGAGATTTCGAGCACGCCCGGCTCGCCCCCGGCTCCCCTCACGACGCGCGGGATGACGTAGTCGTAGCTGCCCGTGGCGACGAGGCGTTCGACGAGAAGGTCCACGTCGTCCGGGCTGAGGTCGGTGGGAAGGCGGAGCGCGGTGATCCGCTCGGCGAGCCGGAGCGCCGGTCCGTCGATGCCCTCGAAGCGGACGGACCCGATGCGAACAGCCTCGAAGGGTCCGGGCGACGCGAGCGGAATGGGGACACGCTCGATGCCGTTCGCGTCCAGGAGCGCGCGGATGGCCGGCATCGCTTCGGTGGCGACGCGGCGGCCCTCGGCGATCCAGGGTGCTATGTCCGTCATGCCAGCCGTGACGACGGCACCCACATCGGGCTGGATGAGCACGTCGGCGCGCTCACGGTCGGCCTTGGCGCGGCGGCGGCGCGTGGTGCCGGTCGCCTTCTCGAAGAGCACGAGCAGGTTGACGTTGTTGCCCTCTGCCGTCAGCCGCAACTCGCCCGTCTCCGGGTCGATGTCGGTGCCTACGTCGACCGCGATGACGAGGTCGCCGCCGAGCGCCTCGGCCTCGGCCGTCGGGAGCATGTGGTCCGGGCCGCCGTCGTAATAGATGCCGCCGTCGTAGGGAATGGGCCGAAAGGTGCCCGGCATCGAGAAGCACGTCCGGATGGCGAGCGGCAGGTAGCCCCGGTCGAGCATCACGTCCTCGCCCGAGACCAGTTCGATGGCGTTGCAGGCGAAGGGCCGCGGCAACTCGCGGAAGTCGGTCACGTCCTGCACGTCCCACATCAGCCGGGCCATCAGTTCCAAGACCGGCTGGCCCGTCAGGATTCCGTCCGGGAGCGCAGGCGAGAGCCCGCGCATCGGAATGTCCAGAAGCGTCGGTCCCGGGGCGAGGGTTTCGCCGAGCGTGAGCGCGGGCGGGTCGTTTGAGCCGAAGAGGAGCGAGGGTACGTCGAGGCCCAGCACGATCCGTTCGAGGTCGTACCCGGTGTAGCCCACCGCGAAGAGCCCGCCCATGAGCGCACCCATACTGGTGCCCGCGACGATGTCGACCGGGACGCCTTCCTCTTCGAGCACCTGAAGGACGCCGATGTGGGCGAACCCCTTGGCGGCACCGCCCCCGAGCGCGAGCGCGACGGTCGGGCGCTCGGCTGATCGATCCGGCCTTGGGGATTGGGCGACGGCTAGCGGACCGGCAATCAGCAGAAGGACGAGGGCGCACGCGAGCGCGGGGAGGAGCTTCGAGAACGGGGACATGGCAGCGGGGTCAGGGAGCAGACGTGGCGGGCGCATCGGAAGGGCCGGTGACAGGCGTGAGACGGCGGCCCGCCGTCTCCGCCGTCGCGATCTCCGCCGTCGCGATGTGGAGCGTCCGCGTGGGGAAGGCGAAATCGATCCCCCGCTCTTCGAAGGCCGCGACGAGCCCGAGGTTGATCGCCTGCTGCGCGTCCATGTAGCGGCCGTAGTCGGAGTCGAGGACGTGGTAGACCACCTCGAAGTCGAGCGAGGAGTCGCCGAACGCCTTGAAGTGGGCGCGGTCGAACCGGAGGCGTGGCAGGTCCGGGGCCTCCCGCTCGACGGCGTCGCGGACGAGGCCGGGGATCGCCTGGAGCGTGGCGTGGGGGGTGTCGTAGGTGACGCCGAAAGTGAAGACGACGCGGCGCTCGACCATCCGGCGGTAGTTCCGCACGCGGCTCGCCAGGAGGTCGCCGTTCGAGAACACGATCTGCTCGCCGGACAGGCTCCGCAGCCGGGTCGACTTCAGCCCGATGTGCTCGACCGTCCCGAAGTCCGTCCCGACGGCGAGCGTGTCCCCGATCACGAACGGCTTGTCGAGCACGATCGAGAGCGAGGCGAAGAGGTCGCCGAGGATGTTCTGCACGGCGAGGCCGATCGCGATCCCGCCGATGCCCAGCCCGGCCACGAGCGCCGTCACGTCGATGCCGAGGTTGTCGAGCAGCATCAGCCCGATCACCGCCCATACGACGAGGCGCGAGAGGAAGCTGACGGCCTGCATACTCGTCACGGCCGCGGCGTCGGCCTCCAGCTTCTCGGCCTTGTAGCGCTCCATCCAGAGCGTGATCAGCCCGGTGATCCACCGGCCCGACTGAAGGAGGGCGGCGAGGGTCAGCAGGCCCGCCGTCCACGCCAGCCCGCGCTCGTCCCATCCGGTAATGCGGGCGGCGAGGTAGAGCGCGAGCGCGAAGAGGAAATACCCCCGCGTGCGCACCAAGACGTTCGTGATGACCTGCTCGACCCAGAGCGTCTCGCGGTCAGACGTGCGGCGGATGCGCCAGTGGATCAGCGCCCGTGCCCCGAGCATCAGGAGTGCCGTGACGACGAGCGCGGCGACGAGCAGCAGCCACTCCTCGACCGTCGCGCCGAGCACGGAGCGGGCGAGGAGTTCGTCGTCGAGGTATCGGTGCAGGAGCGCGCGCATGGGGTGACCGACGCAAAGGCGGGTGCTGATGAGAGCGAAGGGTTACCGGACAGCTTAGGCCGCCGTCTCAGTTCCCGCGGTACGTGCTGTACCCGTACGGGCTCACCACGACGGGCACGTGGGTGTGCACCGAGGGGTCGTCCAGACGAAACACGACGACGATCTCGGGGAAGAACGGCAGGGCCGGACCCGCGGAGTCCTCCGGGGCCTCGGACGCGAAGGATGACCAGTAGCCCTCCATGTCGAACGTGAGCCGGTACCACCCCGCGCTAGGCGCGCCGGGCGCCGACGGCGTGCGGTCGAACGACTCGACGCGCCCGTTTTCGGCCGATACGGCGCGGCCGATCTCGGTCCAGGCATCGCCCTGCTTGACCTCGAGCATGACGGGGACGCCGCTGCCGCCGACACCTCGGGCGAGGTCGAGCACGTGCGTGGAGAGGTCTTGCGAGGACGCGAGTGGTGCGGTGAGGAGGGCGCAGAGGGCAGCGAGGAATAGACGGATGGACATGGCGCGTACGGTTGGTTTGGGATCTGAAAGGGGAACCCTTCTGAAAGGGAATTACTTTGGGGAGACGGGGTAGCGGCTCATCGAGCGGTCAATCCAGCGTCTGCACGCCGCCGCCGTTGACGAAGAGCACCTGCCCGCTCACCCACGACGAGATCGGGGCGGCGAAGTAGAGCACGGCCCCAGCGATGTCCTCGACCTCGCCGAGCCGCTCCAGCGGCGTGTGCGCCAGCATCCGGCGCTCGATCTCGGGCGTGAGGACGGAGGCGAGCGCATCGGTCCGCACCGCGCCGGGGGCGACGGCGTTGACGCGGACCGTGGGGCCGTAGTCGAAGGCGAGGTTCGCCGTCATGTGGTTGACGGCAGCCTTCGACGAGGCGTAGGCGCTGATGGCCGGGCTGTGGTTGACCGACGCCATCGAGGAGATGTTGACGATGGAGCCGGTCCCCGCCCGCTTCATGTGGGGCGCACAGAGCTGCGCCAGCCGCCACCCGCTGAACACGTTGAGCGCGAAGACCGAGGCGAACTGCTCGACCGAAATATCCGTCGGGCTCTCGCGTCCCGCTCCCCCGCCACCCGCGTTGTTGACGAGGACGTGGACGCCACCGAACTCGGCGACGGCCCGTTCCACCAGACCCGTCCGGTCCGCATCGTCGGTCACGTCGCAGCGGACGGCCAGGGCTCGGCCTCCATCCCCCCGAATCCCCTCAGCCACGGCTTCGGCATCGGACAGGTCGAGGTCGGCCACGGCGACGGCGGCCCCGTAGTCGGCCAGCATCCGGCAGCAGGCGCGGCCGATCCCGTTGCCGCCGCCGGTTACGATGGCGACATGGTCTTTCAGGTTGAAGTGCTCAGTCGGTTTCATCGTCACTCTTCGTCTTGGGCCATGAGGTACTCGGCGATGGCGTGGTAGGCGGGCAGCGAGGTCGCATCGTTCGCAGCGTTCCCGGCAACGGGATGCGAGGCGAAGCGGACGATCACCATTTCGGCTGTCGGGTCGATGTAGATCGTTTGCCCGTGGACGCCTCGTGCGGCGAACGCTCCTTGCTCGTTGTGGGTGATCCACCACATGTTGCGGTAGGACCAGCCTGGGAGGGCCGGGTGATCCGAGGCCGCGAACGCCTCTTTACTTCCGCCCTGCCGGATGTCGGCGATCGCGAGGCGGGGCAGTACCTGCTCGCCGCGCCACATCCCTTCGTTCCGAACGAGCTCGCCGAAGCGGCCCATGTCCCGGAGCCCGGCGCTGAATCCGCCCCCAGCCACAGGCGTGCCCTGAGCGTCCACCTGGAAGTAGGCCGACTGCTCCATCCCGAGACGGCTCCATGCCCGCTCTGAGAGGAGATCGGCCACGGACTTCCCGGAGGCGCGCTTGACGATCCACCCGAGCGCGTCCGCGTTGGGCGTCTTGTAGGCGAAGACTCGACCGGGCTCCCCGTGTGGCTCGAGGGTCTGGAGGTAACTCAGGGTCCCGACCGGACCCGTGTACCCGGCGGGTTGGGGAAGCGGGTTGCTGGCGACGGCGTACTGCCAGACTTCGGCGTTGGGGTCTGCGTAATCCTCGCTGTAGTCGAGCGCCGTGGTCATATCCATGACCTCGCGGACCGTGGCCTCGCCGAACGCCGAGCCTTCGAGTTCGGGAACGTAGGCGGTCACCGGCTCGGACGGATCGAGGATGCCCTCGGCGGCGAGCGTGGCCGCCATCATTCCGGTGAGCGACTTCGTGACAGACATCGCCGCGTGCTGTCCTTCCGCTGTGAGCGCGGCGAAGTACCGCTCGTAGACGATCCGCCCCCGGTGGAGGACCAGGATGCCGTCGGTGTAGTTCTCCCACAGCGAGGCCTCCCACGTCATCGGCTCGTCAGCCCCCCAGGGCATGAACGTGACGGCGTCGATGCTACCGTCGAGGGCGTACGCTAGGGGGACCGGCGCACCCAGCCCTCGCGACACGTCGACGGTGGGCAGGAACTGCCGCATGTGGGCTACGCTCCACCGCAGTGCCGGGAACTCGAAGAACGACCCGTCGGCCGCGCTCAGAAGCTTGTCGGCGGGCGGAGGGGAACCCTGCATCCACCCCATCTCCAGCGGATCGCTGTCACGGGCGGAGAGGGGCGCGTCTTGGGCACGGGTGGACGTGGACATGGCGAGGAGGGCCAGGAGGAAGAGGAGTTGTTTCATGATAGGCTCGGGAATCGTGAGAGGTGGAGCGGGGAAGCGGGTGCCCTCAGTCCAGTGAGTCAGCGCAGCGAGCGTCCGCAGCCGCGGAACGTCTCACCATCGAGCTCGACCACGACGGTCGCTAGGAGGCGCTCGCCGCTCATCGTGTCGGTGCACGGATCGGTGGTGATGGTGACGGTGAGGTCGTGCGCCTCGGTCTCGGCGTGGTAGACGGTCGCATCGCTCGTCCGCTCCGGTTCCGGCGCAGGCATGATGGCGCTGCGGTCGCCATAGGCGTAGACGAACGTGATGCGTTCGCCTTCGCGGATTTCGAGGTGCCAGCCCGGCTCCTGCCCGATGGCGCGGAAGTCCACGCCGAGGCGCTCCGCCTCCACCCACGGCTCACGCTGCGCGTTGCGACGGCAGCTCAGGAATTCCTCCCCGTCGACTTCGAGCAGGGCCTCATCAAGCCCCTTCGTCCAGACCGTCACAGGACCGTCCTGGTACTTCACGCCGCTCGCCGCGCGGACCTGGCCGAGCACGCGGTACGTCCCGCGGGGGCCCTCGAAGCGCTCCGGCAGCCAGATCGCGATCTCCCCCGGCCCGGTGCGGATGCGGAAGGTGAAGGGGCCGTCGGGGCTGTCGCAGCGGTAGGTGTAGTCGCGGAGGGTCTCCTGGGGTGGCATCTCGCCCACGTCCTGAGCCCTTCACTGGAACACGAGCGCGCCGCCCTCGGGGCTGCTGAGCGTCAGACGCCCGTCGGCCAGGGTGTAGCGGCTCGCGCTGTTGAAGACGCCGAAGAAGTCCTGCGAGACGGACGGGTTGGGGCACGCGGCGAGCGTCGAGAGTCCCTGGGAGAGGCGGAGCGTCCCCCCGGGCGTGGCCTCGAACGTGCCGCCGTACTGGTTGCAGTCGGCTTGCCCGTTGTACCGGCCGTCGGCCCCGAAGGAGAGCGTGAACGGGGCCTCACCCTCGTACGAGATCGTGACGCCGCTCGGCTCCCGGATCTCGGCGAGCCGCCACGTCCGGCTGACGAGCCCGCCGATGTCCGCCTCGGTCACCTGGGTCAGCACAATCTCAATTTCGCTCTTGGGCGCGCCCTGGGTCACGACGGGGTACGCCGTGTCGGTCGTCCAGAGGAGCACGCCGTCGGCGTCGAAGATCTCCGCCCTCACGACGTAGCGGTTGCGTGGATGGACATCGGCCGAATCGTAGTCGAGCGAGAACGGGAGGGGGACCTGGCTCCCGGCCGTCTCGAGGCGCTCCTCGGCGAGCGTGACCGACGGCGCGTCGGCGCGGCTGACGTCGAGCAGGCGTACGGAGAGGACGGCATTGGAGGGAAGCGCGATGCGGGGGCGGTAGGTGACCGTCCCGCTGAGCGTGGCGTCGGCGGTTTCGCTGGGCATGGATTGGAAGGTGAGTTGGGGGCCACCGCTCGCTGTGAGCATGAGCCGGTCACCCTCGACCACGACGCGCTCGGCCCCGTTCAGGGCGTCGAGAAAGCGGGTCTCCTGCGTCATCTCGGCCGGCGGGCAGGCCATCCGCGTCGAGCCGACGTTCGAGAGCGCGAGCGCGCCGCTCGGGGCCAGTTCGTAGGTGCCGAAGTAGCGGTTGCAGCCGGTCGTTCCGAAGACGCGGCCGTCGGAGTCAAAGGTGAGGGTGGCCTCGGCCCCGGCGGCGTCCGTACCGAGCGTGACGAGCTGCCACGTCGGGCCGACGGCCCGGTCCGGCGCGTCTCCGAGGGACCCGGATGGGGCACAGCCAGCGGCTAGCAGGCCAAAGAAAAGCAGGGCGAGAGCAGGAACGAGGGGCGCGCGCATGGTCAGAAGGGATGAGGTGGGCAGGAAGGGACTCAATGAAAATCAAACGGCGCGGCCGTCGATAGGTTTGATGGATATTTTGTATCAATCCAGTAGTCTCAACCTATCACGACCTCTGCTATGGAACTCCGCCACCTCCGCTACTTCGTCGCCGTCGCTGAGGAACTGCACTTCGGCCGGGCCGCAGAGCGGTCGTGCGTCGCCCAGCCCACGCTGAGCCAGCAGATCCGGACATTCGAGGACGAAATCGGCGCTCGCCTGTTCGAGCGGTCGCGGCGGAATGTCGCGCTCACACCCGTCGGAGAAGTCCTTCTCCCCCACGCCCGCCGTGTGCTGGCCGAGGCCACGCGCGCCGAGGCGGCGGTCCGGGCGGTGGCCGAGGGGCGGGCGGGCTCGCTCCGAATCGGCTACGAGGCCCCGATCATGCGCGACGGGCTGGCCGAGGCGATCCGGACGTTCCGGGCTGACGTGCCCGGCGTGACCCTGAACTTCTGGGAGACTGGGAGCCGAGAGCAGACCGAGGCCGTGCGCGAGGGGCAGGCCGATGTTGGGCTCGTGCTCCTACCCATCGACGAGCGGGGCGTCGAGGTCCGAATGCTGGGCGAGGCTCCGATTCTGGTGGTGCTTCCCGAGGACCACCGCTTGGCAGGCTGCGATACGGTGGCGCTGGCCGAGTTGGCCGACGAGCCGCAGATCGCGTGGGCGCGGGCACCGGCCCCCGAGGTCTACGACGCCTATCTCCGAGCGAGCCAGGAGGCCGGCTTCGTGCCGCACGTGGTCCAGGAGATCCGGCACGTCGAGAGCCTGCTCGGGCTCGTGGCCGCAGGCGTCGGTGTCGGCACGATGCACGCGGCCCGTGTCCAGCCGGGGTATCCGGGGGTGGTGTACGCCCGACTCGTCGAGCCCACGCTCACGATTGAGACCGGCGTCGTGTGGCGTCGGGGCGACGAGTCGCCGCTGCTCGCACGCTTCCTGAGCGCGGTCGAGGAGGTCGCGGAGTAGGACGGTTTGTCCCGCTGAACCCTGCGCGGCGGACGCTCCACCTCCAGGAGTGTGATAGATCGGGCCTACTGTAGTGATACAGAGTATCCATGTAGTGATACAGAGTATCCATCGAGTCTGCCACAGGATTATGCCATCTTACCCCTCCTATCTGAAACCGTGATTATGCGCTTCCTCGCCCTGGCTACCGCGCTTCTCCTATCGTCCACCGCTTTCGCGCAGAACGTGCATCTGGACACGACGCAGGCCCCCGTCCGCATCACGTCGATGGGGCAGCCGCCCGTCTTCAAGCCCTACGTGGTGGGCGCGGCGAGTTGGGATCGTGAGGCGGAGGCGGTGGGGCCGGACCTCACGGGTGGGGTGTACAGGGACCTCGTCAACCCCATCGTCGGCCTCGGGGTCGCGCTCGAAGGGTACGTCGGCTGGGCGGACGGGGTCGAGGGCGGCGTCCGTCTGCTCGGGAGCGCGCGGTCCCTCGCGTTCCAACTAGGCGTGGAGCACCAGTTCGGCGAGGGCGGGGTGGACTTAGTCGTCTCGGCGCTGCCCCCGCTCCAGCGCGGCGGTCCGTTCGGGCAGGGCGGTGCGCTCCGCATCGACTGGGTGCCGACGCGGGGTCACTCGCTCCGGCTCGGCCTGACGATGCCCATCGCGCAGCGCTGGCTGGGCGAGGCCCGCCCGCCGAGCGCGACCGCACTGCTGCCTACCAGCCCTGACCCCGGCCCAGCCCCCGAGCCGCTCGGAGCGGACGTCGAGCAGGCGCTGCGCGAGGCCGCCGAGGGGGCCTTCTGGCTCAGCGTCTTCAGCTACGCCTTCCTCGACAACAGCGGCAGAGACGACGAGGCCAAGACGCTCGAAGCGTTCGAGACGAAGGTCCTCGCCTGGCGCGACTCGCTCACCCGGCGGGGGTCGGTGGGCGGCGGCTTCCCCACGTTCGCCCAGGCGGAAGAAGACTACCACGCTGGCCTGGAGCGGGCCTTCGCCCAGACCGTAGGCGCAGCGTCGGCCGAAAGCCTAGCCGACGCCGCACGGGCATCACTCCTCGACGAGGTGCTCTTGCCCTACGACCGCCTCATCGGCCAACCCAAGCGCACCGAGTCACTGCGGGGGCTATTCCCGGCGGCTCGCGCTCGCTTCGGACAGTGGCTGGGCGCGTCGATGTTCAGCGCCGAGGCGCAGCGGCGTGCGAAGGGCGCGTTCGATGGTCTGCTCGACATCGCCGAGGCGAACCGGGCTTGGATCCAGGGACAGTGGGCGGGGGACTCGCGCCCGGTCTGGCTCCCGCTCCAGCTCGGCCTGCGGCCCGACCAGCACGACTCGCAGGAGGAGTTGAATGCGCTCGTCGGCCGCGCCGTCAGGCGTCCCTTCACGCAGGGCAACGTCGTCCTGCCGATCAACAACACCTGGTTCTTCCGCGATCTCACCACCTCGCTCCACGCCGCCGAGGAGTACCACGTCCTGTGGGTCCACGACTACAGCGGGCGCGACCCCATCGGGCAGCCCGACACCGTGGCCTACCGGGTGACGACGGGCGGCTATCTCGACGCGCTCACCCAGGCCGTGCGGCGCTACGACGAGACGGGGACGCTGCCGGCCTTCTTCGTCTTCCTCGACGAGAAGAGCTACGCCGCGACCGAGGGGAAAATCTGGATGGACGTGCTCGAAGACCCGCTCGGCCATCGCTTCGGTCTGGCGGGGCACCCCGAGATGGAGGCCGGCGTCCGGCAGGCGCAGGAGGCACTCCGCATGGCCGTGGCCGGGTCCGAGCGGCTCCAGCGCGAGGCGGCCGAGCACGGCGAGGGCTGGCTACGAGATGTCGTCAAGGTCCACGTCAACATCACCTTCCCGTCGGACTTCTCGTTCCGCTCGTCGGAGCTGGTCTCGTGGTGGCCGGGGTGGTCCGACCTGCTCCCCGACGAGCTGATGCGCGACCACCGCAAGCTCGCCTTCTACGACGTGACCGAGCGCGATCCCCGGCGCGGTCGGGCGCTCTTCGTCGGTACCGGGGTTGGCGAGCAGTACGCCTCACCGACGTGGGAGGACCGGGGCGTGCTCACCGTCGGTCCGGCCCTCGTCGCGCTCAAGGACGCGGCGCGGGAGCTGCTGCTCGTGCAGGGCTTCGAGGCCGCCGAGATTCCGCCGCCGCTCCGGGCGGAGACAAGCCCCCCGAACTACGACGATCTCGTGGCCGAGTGGAACGAGGCCGGGGCCGACGCCGACGCGCTCAACGTGCACAACGAGGTGGGCTTTGCGCCGAAAGAGGCGACGCTCACGCAAGCCATCCTCTACACGCTGATGCCGAGCGGCTGCGTCATCTACGCCCCGGACTCGCTCTGGCTCAGCGCTTTCTGGGCGGGGCAACTCGTCGGGGCCGCCTTCCGCGGCTGCTCCGTCCGCGTGATCGCCCCGGCGCTCGCCAACGCGCCCTCGGCTTCCAGTCCGGTGATGGCGAGGAGCCGCGCCCTTGTCGCCCGGCTGCTCGCCGTCCAGACTCTGATGAGCGACGTGTTCGCTCAAGCCGGCGGGGACTTCCGCGTCGGGCTCTACACCCGGACCTCGCCCGTGGACGACCTGCCGGCGGTACTGGCGGAGGCGGCGGAGAACTTCGGCCCCGGCTCGTTCATGCGCGAGGAGATCCCGTTCTCCGACGAGGTCTACGACCTACTCGCGCGCGCCCCCGATATGCTCACCGAGGGCGGGTTCGAGGCAGACCCCCTCGTGACCGACGCGGTGGAGCGGTTGCCGCAGCTTCACCGCAAGACGCAGTTCCTCGCTATGCGGCCCGTGATGCGGGAGATCGCGCGTGAGATGGACGTCGCCACAGTTCGCGAGGGCCTCGCAAGCGCGGCCCGAGGGATGGCGCTCGCCGACAGCGTCCAGGGTACGATCGCCTCCCGCGCCGCCGTGGCGCACCCGATGGTCGCCCGCGTGGACCAGCTACCCCCGGAGCTCCGCGACAGCACCGTGTTCTTCGCCCTCGTCGGCTCGATGAACAAGGACGCCCGCAGCATGATGCTCGACGGCGAGACGCTCCACGTCGTGGCCGGCCCGTGGAGCATGGTCCACTACCCCGACTTCGCGCTCCTGCTCGGGCGCACGACGTGGGTCGAAGAACAGCGGCAGATCGACGAGCTGATCCCGCCGTACAGCGCACTCAACCGCTGGCTGTCGCGTATCCTCCGCGACGTGTTGTGATGCGGCACGGGCTCTCTTTCGTACTAACCGCAGGGCGCGCTCGAAGGGACCGCTAACTCCGGCGTCAGACGAGCGTACTGCCCCGCTCGATCCACCCGCGCCGCCGGAAGTACCGCTCGACGAGCCATGCCGCGAGGGCCCACGCCGCGCCTATCGTCCAGCCTGCCAGCACGTCCGTCGGCCAGTGGACGCCGAGATAGATGCGGCTGATCCCGATGGCGAGCGTCACCACGACGGCCGTCGCCACGACGTACACCTTCAGCCGCCGCCGCGGGAGCGCCCGCGCCAGAAGGGCTCCGAGCGTGAGGTAGACCACGGCCGCCGTCGCCGAGTGCCCGCTCGGGAAGCTCGCCGAGAGCGCCTCCATCTGGTGCGCGACGAGGTCTGGACGCGGCCGGTCGAACCCCGACTTGAGCGCGAACGTCACGGCCACGCCGCTGAGGACGGACGCGACGAGAAATCCGGCGGCGCGCGGACGCCCGTCGAGGAGGAAGTACCCCACGGCGAGGAGTGTGACGAGCGACGTCAGGAGGACGCCGCCGAGCGCAGTGAGGTCGCGGACAGCCTCCTCGACCGCGACACCCCCGATGGGGTCGGCCAGGTCGTCGGCGTGGCGGAAGAGGAGGAGGAGCCGCTCGTCCACGGTCTGCGCGTCACCCTCAGTGACGACCTCGGCGAGGTGGGCGAAGCCGTAGGCCCCGGCTCCGAGCACGACAAGGGCTAGGAGCAAGGCGAGATCGCGGCGGCGGCGAAGGGCGTGGAACAGCTCGCCAGCTTTGTCGACGAGCGCGCATAGCCAGTCGGGGGCGGATGCCGGGAGCAGCCTGGAGAGCGGATCCGGTTCGGGCCTTCTCCGCTGTCGCGCCGAAAGCGGTCGGGGTGTGTCTGGCTGGTCGGTCATCGTACCGTCTCACTCGGCCACGCCGATGAGGTTCGTTCAGTCAGGCTGGGAATAGGGCTGCGATAGTCCGAAGCGGTAGCGCCGTTGAGGAGCAGCGGGCGGACCACGCCACCGTAGTCTTCGTCGTCCGTGCCCACGATGAGGACTGTGCCTCCACCGGCATCGGCTCCGGTGGTTGAGGGCTGGAGCGTGAGGCTCTCGACCTTCATCCCGTCGAGCGTCGCGAGGTGTTCCGGGGTTTCTGTCAGAATGAGGGCTGCGTGCTCCTCCCCATCCGGTTTAATCACTCCCACGCGCCAGACGGCGCTACGGAAGGGGCCGCCGTCGTGGTCGGGATCGTAGGCCGAGGCCGCATAGATGTGCCCTTCTTCGTCTACATCGAGAGCAGAGATATGCCGGACGCCGGGTCCACTCGGGTCCGGGCTCTGGAAGGGGACGCGCTCGATGCCCTCCAGGGTGAGCGGGTCCAGCGTGAGCCTGGCCCACGCGATCTCCGTCCCCGGCTTGCCGTCGGCCCGCTCGGCGAAGAGGAAGTAGAGGGTGCCCCCGACGCGGGTGACGGCGGTACCCTCGACGTCGTAGACCGGCACCGGCCAATCGGCGGCCTCGCGGATCTCCAGCGTGTCGCTTGCGGGGCCACGCACGAGGTCGGCCACGAAGATCCGCTCGAAGGCGGAGCCGTGGTTGCCGCTCTCGGCGAGGAGGTAGGTGTCGGTGCCGGGGACGCGGGCGATGCTTTCGAGGTCGTGGCTCGGCGCACCGCCCGGCCAGGTCACGGCGAGAGGCGTCCATCGGAGAGGCTCGCCAGCGTGCGGTAGCTCGATGAGGCTGACGCGGGAGAGCGCGGCCTCATCCGGCACCTTCGCGTCGTGGACGGCGAGGAACGTTCTGCCCTCGACCCATGCCAGCCCGCTGAGGTCTGGCAGCGCGCCGAGGTCCGGCAGCCCAGCCGTCTGCGGCACGGCGATCACTTTCTCGCGTCCGAGTGCGCCGACGGCGAGGACGAGCATCAGAATGAGGAAGAGCGTGCGTCTGGAGTGCGTCATGGCGAAGTCGAGGTCGTGCCGGGGGAGGCTTCGAGGTGAGCGGCGACCCGGTGCAGGAGGGGGCGGAGGCCCTCGACGTCCACGCGCTCGGCAGCTACGCGCAGGGGGAGCCACCGTCGCGCACGCTCTCCGTCCTCGGGCCACTCATCCAGCTCCGTATGAACCCGGAGGAGGTACGCCTCCACGAACGGGGCGTCGGGTTCGTCGTCGTGACGGTACCGGCCGATGGGAGCCGGTGCCACCGCACCGTCTACGCCGCCCTCTTCGAAGGCTTCGAGGCGGGCGGTGCCCCGAGGTCCCACATCGACCTCGACGTTCCCCTTCGGCACGATCCACCGCCCATTCGTCCGGCTCGTGACGAGGAGCACCTCGACGCTGCCGCCTCGGCATCGGTACGGGATGGCCGCGACCTGCTCGACGCCCGCTCGGGTACGCATCGCTCTGTTCTTCGTCTCGCTCATCGGGTTCCCTCGTGGGCGAGACCCTCGTACGAGAACCGCACCAGCACGGGCGGCCCGTCGTCCCCCTCGCTGGCGACGAAGAGGTCGCCGTTCGGGAGGAACGCGAGCGCCTCGGGCTGCTCGAACCCGGCGGCCTCGATGCTCCAGACGTCCGCCACGGTGCCGCCGGGTGTGAGAGCGACGAGCGCCTTCCGCTTCGAGGAGAGCACGACGGTCTCACCCGTGACGGGGTGGACGGCCACGGCGGACGGCTTCAGTTTCTTCCTGCCGGGCACGGCGTCAGGGTCGATCACGAAGGCCGGTTCGGGCGTGAACGTGTCTCTCGTGAGGTCGAAGGCGTAGACCGCTTTCTGGTCACCGATACCGTCTTCCTTGCAGGCGATGAGGAGACGAGCACGGGCCGCGTCGTAGCCCAGCCCCTCAGCGTCGCAGTCCGGCCCGAGGCCGGTGGCGTGCGTGCGGAGCCGGGTGTCGCCTCCCTCCCACCCCTCGACCTCGAAGAGCGTGCCGTCGGAGCGGAGGACGAAGAGGCGGCCCGAAGCCAGCTCCACCCCCTCGTAGTCGCCCGGCGACCCGAAGGGCATGACGGCCGCGATCTCGCCCGTCCCCACGTCCAGCAGGTAGAGCGTGCCCGTCTCGTCTTCGACCGCGCCGAGGTGGCGTCCGTCGAGCACGGTGAGGGCGGAGATCTCCCGGAGGTCGGGGGGCAGGGTGAAGACGGCGGCGGGCTGGTCGAACCGGTAGGGCGCGGGGCGCGAGGTCCCGGCGTCGGAGATGGTCTGGGCAGGCGATGCCGCTGTGCGC
Source organism: Rhodothermales bacterium (assembly GCA_039944855.1). Lineage (NCBI taxonomy): Bacteria > Pseudomonadati > Rhodothermota > Rhodothermia > Rhodothermales > Rhodothermales bacterium. The sequence goes on from JBDUXZ010000017.1 coordinate 66,932, forward strand.
GGCGATGCTGCGGGGTCGCTCGGCTGACACGCGCCGAACGGCACGGACAGGATCAGCGCGAACACGATGAGGGGCGCTTTCATGGGGTTGGCTTCAAGGGGGGCGTGTTCGATGGCTCGAACGGGCGCGGTGAGTATGAGCGGCCCCGGCGGGGGACATCCCTGCCGGGGCCGGTCACGCATCGGACGGGGGCGTCCCGGTTAGTCCTGCTCGGTGCAGAGCACCTCGCCGCTGCCGGCGTCGACGGTGACTTCGTGCTCGACGCGGTCGCGCTCGAGGTCCACCTCGTAGACGAGGTAGCCGTCCTCCTCGTCGAGGTCGACATCCATGACGTTGTCGGCACTCATGCCGGAGATGGCGGCGAGGGCGGCGTCGCGGGCCTGCGCCTCGGTGACGCGGGCGAGCTCCATCATCGTTGCGCGCGGCGCGTCGTCGGCGACCTCGATTGTGCCGGTGATGGGGCCGCAGTCGTCGGCTCCGTCTATGAGCTGTTGCCCGTAGACGACGGTAGCAGGGATGAGGATGAGGGCCGCGAGCACGAGGAGGAGCGCGCCGCGCTTCCGTACGGTCTCGATGGTCGGCTTCTTCTGGGATTCGTTCTGCATGGGATTGGCGGATGGGTTCTTGGGAGAGGGGCGCTCGTGATGGAGCGCCTGCTCGTGTACCCATCCAACGGACGGCCCCTTACGAGCGGCTTACCGTTCCCTTACAGTCTCGCAAGGTTCAGGCAGCGCTTCCGCCGGGGAGGCAGACCACGAACGCGGAGCCTTCGCCCGGACGGCTCTGCACCTCCACGCGTCCCCCGTGCGACTCGACGACGGCGCGGACCAGGCTGAGCCCGAGGCCGAGCCCTCGCTCGTGCCGCGCGCCCTCGCCCCGGTAGTGCCGCTCCCAAATCCGTTCTGCGTCCTCGTCCGGGATGCCGGGGCCGGTGTCGCGCACGGCGATGCGGACCTCCTCGCTCTCTCGCCCGACCTCGACGCGCTCGGCCTCGACGGTGACGTGCCCGCCCGGCGGCGTGTACTTCACGGCGTTGTCGATGAGGTTGGCGAGGGCCTGCCGCATTCGGCTCCGGTCTACGGTCACCGTCACCGCCTGGTCCAGCCGTGTTTCCAGACGCACGCCCTTCTCCTCGGCCGCGAGGTCGTAGAAGCCCACGACGTCGTGGACGAGCTCCGACACGGGTACCGGTTCGAGGTCGAGCCGCATCGCCCCGGACTCGGCCTCGGCTACGTCCATGATGGCGTCGAGCGTGGCCGAGGCGGTTTCGGTCGCGGCCAGCACCTGCGCGAGCGCCTCGCGGTAGGCGCCACCGCCGCGCTCGCGCTGGAGGGCGAGGTCGGCCGCAGAGCGCACCCGGGTCAGCGGCGTGCGGAGGTCGTGGGCCACGTCGTCGAGCGTGCCCCGCAGGCGGCCGACGAGCGCCTCGATCCGGTCGAGCATCCGGTTGAAGAGGCGGAAGAGGTCGGCGAACTCCCCCTGCTCGGCCGGGGCCGGGGCGCGCTCCCGCACGTCGCCCGTGGCGACGATCGCGTCGAGCGTGGTGACGAGGCGACGGATGGGCCGGAGCGCGCGGTGCGCCATGAACGCGCCGCCGAGGAGGGCGAAGAGCAGGAGCGGAATCGTGATGATGAGGAACACGCGGGGGAACGACTCCAGCACGTCGTCGCGCTCGTCGGAACTGATGCCTACTTGCAGGAATCCTCCGAGGAGATCGCTAGCCGAGCCGCCCCCAACGAGCAGGCGCGTGACGACCTCGACCTCTTGCTCCTCCTCGTCGCTCCACAGCCGGATGCGCTCGCCGGGCACGGGCTGGAGCCGCTCCAGCTCTACGAGGTCCGCCGGCTCCCACTCGTCCGGCGGCACGAGCAGCAGCGTGCGGTTCTCGCTGTCGGCGATGCGGAAGAGGAGCTCCTCGCCGCGGTCGTCGCCCCGAAGCGATGCAGCGATGCGGCGGACGCCGGCCAGCCCGTCGCGGGCGTAGGCCTGCTCGGCTGCGCGGAGCTGTGTCTCCACGAGCGCGTCGTCCTGCTGACGGAGGATGCTCCCGAGCAGGGCGTAGGTGAGCCCGAAAAGGACGGCGGCGCTGAGCGCGAAGAGGAGCGCGTAGCCGAGCGTGAGTCGGAGGCCGAGCGCGTTCCGCCGCCCTGCCTGCCGTGCCCGGTCGATCCAGCGTGGCCGGTTCGGGCGGGCCTGTTCGTCAGGACGTGCGGAGGACATAGCCCACCCCCCGAACGGTGTGGATCAGCTTCGGCTCGAAACTGTGGTCCACTTTCTGGCGGAGCCGGTGGACGAGCACCTCCTCGACGTTCGTCTGCGGGTCGAAGTCGAAGTCCCAGACGTGCTGCCGGATGGCCGTCTTCGAGACGGGGCGTTCGGCGTTGCGCATGAGGTATTCGAGGAGGGCGAACTCGTTCGGCTGGAGGTCGATCGGCTCGCCCGTGCGCGTGACCTCGCGCGTGAGGAGGTCGAGGTGGAGCGGCCCGGCGGTGAGGTGCGTCGGCTCCGTCGCCCCCGTGCTCCGGCGGATAAGGGCCTGGAGGCGGGCGAGGAGCTCGGCGAAGGCGAACGGCTTCGTGAGGTAGTCGTCGCCGCCGGCCTGGAGCCCACGCACGCGGTCGTCGACGGTGCGTTTCGCGCTGAGGATGAGGAACGGCGTGGCGACGCCGCGCCCCCGGAGCCCCTCGATGAGGCTGAGCCCGTCACGCTGCGGCAGCATGAGATCGACGACGGCGGCGTCGTAGGGCTCGTTCATGGCGAGGGCGAACGCCTCCTTCCCGTCGGCGGCGTGGTCGACGGCGTAGCCCGCTTCGCGCAGGCCCTCCTGCACGAACTCGGCGATGTGTCGGTCGTCCTCGACGACGAGGATGCGCATGGTACGAAGCGGGCTAGATCAGTGGTGTTCGCGGTCGACGGGGATACGAGGCGCAGCGGGGGACAGGTCCGATAAAGAACGTGGAAGGCTGTTATTGCATGAAGAAACCTTCTCTGTCCTACACCCCACCGTCCTGCCCAACCCAGCCCCGCTTTCCCTCTCCCTCTTCTCCAACCCATCACCGCGCGCGTCGGCCCGAGAAGCATCTTGCAACTTGCAATAACGGAAGATCTCGCTGCAGAAAGCCAGCCTCTGAGCAGACTCATGCTAAGCACCGCGCACGAGGTGCCTCAACTCCCTGGATCGGCCTCGACCACAGCGGCACCGCGCTCCTCCAGCGCGTCGTAGCGGTAGCCCTTCAGCGTGCTCTCGACGACGATCGACATCGCCCCCTCCTCCTTCCCCGCTGATCTCTCCTGCTCATACATCCGATAGACGAACGGGAGCTCTTCGCGCAAGCGCACGAGCGCCCGCTTGCGGATGACTTCTTGCTCCTCACAAGGGAGCGCCTCCCACTCCGCGCCTAGACGCTCGCTCCGCTCAGACTCTCGACGCCGGGTCTCCTCTTCGGATCTGAGCCGCCGCTCCTGCACCTCAGCCGCTTTGCGGTCGGCCTCGGCCTTCCGTTTCTCCTCAGCCGTCTGCTTCGCTCGCTTCCGCTTCGCTACGACCTCCGCGACCTCGACCTCGCGTGGGCGGAAGTCCTCGCGGATGGCGGCGAGCGTGAACGCCGGAACGTTCTTGACCGCCCGCCCCCGTTCGAGTTCGGCCTCCACGTAGTCGAGGTTGCCCGCGATCCGCGCGGCGTCGAACTCCGTCGAGACGTCGAAGGCTTGGGCCTCGGTGAGACCGAACGCCATCAGCCGCCGCTGGAGCGGGCCGAGAAGCCGGTCCGGTCCTGGGGCTACCTCGCGCGGGTCGGGGAACGTCTTCCCCTCCAGTGCCTCGGCTGCGTTCCCGTGCCCCCGCCCCTCCAGATCGAGCCGGAGTTGGGGGTTCTCCCCCACGGTGAACTTGAGCGCGACAATCCGTCGCTTCTCGCGCTTCGTCTCCTGCTTGACCTGGATGTCGCTGAAGCGGTTGACCTCACGGACGGCCGGCTTGAGCACGTCGCGGTTGAGGTACTTGAACTGCTCGTACTGCCCCTCCTCGACGCCGAGGAGGTCGCGCCAGCGCTCCAGTTTGATCCACCCCGTCGTGCCGACTTTCCGGAAGCGGACGCAGTTCTCGTAGAGCGCCAGGGCGTACCCGCTCCCGAACCGCTCCTGCACCGAGAGGTTGATCCGGGCGTAGATCTCGGGGTTGTAGAGCTTGCGCCGGAGGTCGGGGGCGTAGGCGTACCGGCACACCCCCTTCTTCGTCACGGCCTGGGCGAGGAACGTGCTCACCCCCCATTCCTCTGCCCCGTCGGCGTCGAGGATGTTCCACTTGATCTTAACATCGACGAGCGCTTCTAGCGACTCGCGGAGCGTCTGCACGTCGTTCGAGTCGAAGCCCGAAGCCTGCGCGAGGGTCCCCAGCCGGATCTGGTGCTCGAAGATCTCCGAGTCCGGGAGTTCGTCGTAGGCGTTGAGCAGGAGGACGTTCGAAATCTTGCGCTGCAAGAGCGTCAGCGGCCCTTTCACGTGGACTGCGCCGACGTGCTTCTTCAGTTCACCGTGTGACATCCGTTCCGGTAGCGGAGATTCCATGACGTGATTCCCTCAAGGGGGAATGGGAGAAGTCGAGCAGTAGGGCAACGACGGCAGCCCTCCGCTCGGGTGGGCGCACCTGCTACTGAGAGCACCTGCTGCACCCGTCGTAAGGATACGGCGAGAGGTGACCCAGCAGCAACGACGAAGTATCACCTATCTCGCCTGACTCCATGATCCCGTAGAGTATCACCTTTCGCTATCCCGTAGGCTATCACCTTTCGTCTCGGAGGCTGTGGATAACCCGGCAAAGGTGATAGCCTACGGGAGAAATCTCCGTCCCGTAGAGTATCACCTTTCATCCCGTAAACGGTCACCTTACGTCCCGTAGAGTATCACCTTTCATCCCGTAAACGGTCACCTTACCCTATCTTAAGTCTTTGCTAGGCAAGAGCCTACGACGACGTAAACGTTTTTAAACCTTATTAAACCTTTCTAAACGACAACGAGTCCCGTAAACGGTCACCTTTCATCTGCTCGTCGTCGTCGTAAGGTGATGGGATACGGGATTGGAGTTTGACGCTTCCACTCATGACCCAGCACTGCTGCCAGCTTGCGAGGCCTGTTCCCGTCACGCGCCCACCCCCGCTTGCCCTCACGTCACTGCGTAAAACGACGCAGCGCAGAATTACGAAACGTATATACTTTGCCGCCCTAAAAGCAAATAGCATATCTTAGCTCTGGACACTCTCTGTTAATGTTTCCCAATTGCCGCTATGGCGGCAAACTTGCCGTGCAACCCGACGAACTAGGTGACGCCCTCCGGTACCACCGGGAAAGAGCCCGTCTCTCCCGCCGCCAGCTCTCGGCCCTCTCCGGCATCAGCGAGACCGCCATCTACGACGTCGAGCACGGCAAGGAGACGGTCAAGCTCCAGACCCTCTTGCCCCTCCTCGACACGCTCAATCTCTCCCTCCGCCTCGACGGCCCGCTCATGGACGAGTTCACGAGCGCACGCGGGCATCCACGAGACCACGCCGCTGGCGGAGGTACCGATGTCCACCCCCAACCCTAGCACAGGTACTCCTCGCCCAGGTACACCTCCTACGGCGGACCCACGACGAACCGCCGTCGTCCGCATGCACGGCGTCGAGGCCGGTCGTCTGGAGGATCACCCGGCCGAGCGGTACGTCTTCGTCTACGAGTCAGGCTACGCCGGGCCACCCGTCTCACTCACGATGCCGGTTCGCCCCGAGCCCTACACGTTCGAGGGTTTCCCCCCCTTCTTCGACGGGCTCCTCCCCGAGGGCTGGCAGCTCGAAGCCCTCCTCCGCCAAGCCAAGCTCGACCGGGGCGACCTGTTTGGCCAGCTCCTCGCCGTCGGGGCCGACACCGTCGGGGCGGTGACTGTGGAGCCTATCGATCCTGAGGACGCGGCACGCGTTCAGACGTCATCGTGATGAACGCAATGCCACCGAAGCGCTGCCCCATCACGTATGAGTCGCTGGACAGTGGGGAGACTCTGTATTCGGTCGCCGGTCTCCACCAGCTTTCCCGGTACCTCGACCACCTGGACCCGCTCCTGCTCACCTCGGCCGAGTTGGTCCGCGAGGCCGCCGCCCGCGCCGACCGGATGTCGATCGGAGGCGTCCAGCCGAAGGTCAGCGCCGTGCTCCGAGCCTCCCAAGGCCGGTTTGAGATCGTGACCGTCGGCGGGCGGTGGATCCTCAAACCCGACAACCCGGCCTACCCCGAGATCCCCGCCAACGAGGATCTCACCATGCGTCTGGCTAGCGCAGCCGGTATCCAGACGCCCACCCACGCCCTCGTCTATGCCCGGGACGGTGAGCTCGTCTACGCCGTCCAGCGCTTCGACCGTGTGGGACAGCAGAGCAAACTCGCGGTCGAGGACTTCGCCCAACTCCTTGGCCTCGACCGCGAGACGAAGTACGACTCGTCGATGGAGCGCGTCGCCGGCGTCGTCGAGCGGTTCTGCACGTTCCCCGCTGTCGAGAAGGTCGAGCTCTTCCGCCGCGTGCTGGTCGCCTTCCTCACCGGGAACGAGGACCTCCACCTCAAGAACCTCTCGGTGCTCACCGACCGCGATGGGCTGCGGAGGCTCTCCCCGGCCTACGACCTCGTCTCGTCCGGAACCGTGCTCCGCGACCCTGCCGAGCTGGCGCTTCCCATCGCGGGCAAGCGTTCCAACTTGAGGCGCGAGCACGTCGTCGATTACTACGGCCGCGAGCGGCTCGGGCTCACCGACCGTGTCGTCGCGGATGTGCTCGGGGAAGTCGAACGGGCTCAGCCCGCGTGGGACGACCTCCTCGCTCGGTCCTTCCTCTCCGCAGAGCTCCGGGAGCGCTACGCTGCGGTCCTCGCTCAGCGGCGGCATGCACTCGAGCTCTGAGGTCCCTCAACCAGCTAAGGGGTCGATCAGGGTGTTCGTGGCGGGTCTCGCAGGAAGTCCGGGAGATCCTCCTCCTCGAACACCCACTCCGCGTTCTCCCAAGGCACCTCGGCGGGTTCAACTGAGCAACCGACCACTCCGTTCTCAACCCTCCGTTTCACTACCGGCCGCACGTTCTCCCGCACCTCGCCGGCGACGTGCATCGGGTTCTCGTCGAAGAGCGGTCGGCCGCGGCGGCAAGCAAATTCTGGGTCTGTGAGGTAGTGGGCCTTCCGCGCCCGGATCGGCCGCGTTCCTTTGACGAAGAGAAGCTGCTCCTCGCGGGGCAGTCGGCGCACTTCGTCGGGCGTGAGAAGCCGTCGGCCGCGCTCGGCGAAGGACTGGCTCGCGCCCTGGCTCCGCGAGGCATGCTTGCCTCGGCTCCGCGACAGGCTCTCTCCCGACGTCGGTGCCCACACCGTGGCCTCGCCCGTAAGCTCAGAGAGGTAGCGCGCCGTCTCGTGGTCGTTCGTCCCGAAGGCCTGGAGCACATCGGCATTCGCGAGAAACGTGCCCCACCGGTCGGGGTAGGTGCCCTTGAGCTGCGAGAGATCCTGGAGGAACGCCCACACCTGGACGCCGAACCCCGCCATGAGCCCGAACGCCCGGAGCACCGGGTTCATCCGGCCGAGGTGCGCGAACTCGTCGAGGAGGAAGAGCACCCGGTGCGGCCGTCCGTCCACGGTCGGCTTCCCCGGCGACCGCGCGAGTTCGTGGAGGGAGCAGGCCACGACGAGGCGTAGCCAGCGAGCGTAGGTGTCGAGGTGGTGGGCCGGGAGGACGAGGTAGACGCTGACGCCCTCGCTTCGGAGCCGCCGGAGGTCGAGGCTGGAGGAGGCCATAGCGCTTGCCATCCGGGGCGAGTCGAGGAAGTGCGTGTGGCTCTGCGCCGTCGAGACGACGCCCGAGCGCTCGCGGTCTTCCTTCTGCGTGTGCCGGGCCGCCGCGCGCCGGACGAGGCCACCGCAGAGCTCCGAACGGAGCATCTCGTCCAAGAGCACCTTGAACTCCCGCTGGGGCAGCGTGAGCAACTCGCGCACGCGGGCGAGTGTCCGTCGCTCGGTCGGGCGGAGATCCTCGTCGAGCTCGGCCGCAGCGACGTAGAGGATCAGCCCCGAGAGGAGCCCCTTCGCCTCTTCGTTCCAGAACGCCTCCTCGCCTTTCCCCCCACTCGGCAGCACGAGCATCTCCGCCAGGAGGGCTGCCGACTCCAGCCAGTCCTCGCCGTAGGGATCGATGAGGTCCATCGGGTTGTACGTCGCCCGCACGACCTCGAGCGGCTCCCGCCCGGCTGCTTCCATCTGGCGCGAGAGCGCGCCGAGTTGGTCGAACGGGTCGAGCGCGCGGACAGCCTGGCCCATCCGGGCGCGGCGACGGGCCGTGACGGCGTAGTTCTCCCCCTTCGGGTCGGTCACGACGACGGAGCCGGGATAGGTGAGGAGATTCGGGATGACGGCCCCGGTCCCCTTCCCGCTCCGTGTCGGGGCGACGGTGATCAGGTGCCCCTCGCCGGCGTAGCGGAGCGCGTCAGCACGAAGGGCGTTGCCCGAAGCGCCTGAGCGCTTAGACGCCTTCCGCTTCCATGACTTCTTACGTTGGCCAAGTCGACGGCCGATCAGCACGCCTCTACCCTCTCCGTCTGCATCAAGCTCTTCGCCTTCCGACCACCCGGCCGTTCCCTGGCTCCCGGTGTTCTCCAGTGGCCCTGACGGACGCCGCACCGCCAAGAGCGCCACGGCTGCCGCACCGAGCGTGCCTCCGAAGACGAGAAGCCCGCGCGTGAACGTGACGAAGTAGGGCGAGGTCTCGCCGAACCCGCCGTAGGCAAGCCCCCACCCGATGAACCGGAATGGTGAGTAGACGCCGACACCCTCCTCTCCGCTAGCGGTCTCTGACAGCCCGAGACCTCCGGCCAGCGCGCAGAGGAAGAGCACGAGCGGCACAAGCCGCCACGTCCACCGGAGACGCCGGAACGAGAGGCTTAGCACGGCCATCGCCACTGCGCACACGGCCAAGACCGTCGCTCCATCCCGTAAACCCTCACCTGAGCCTGGCGGGAGCACGAGCGTGGGCGGCCCGAGGTTCGGGTGGAATCCGAACGTCCACGCCACGTACTGAGCCGCCGCACCGAGTGCGACGATCGCACACCCGGCGAGGGCGAAAAGGAGTCCGTAGGCGCTAGACGGATGGCTCGGCCTGGGCGACGGGCCAGGGACGTAGACCGTTTCGGTCGTGGACGATTCGTTCACTGTCCCCTCCCCCGCTACCGACCACTCAGGAACCCATCGGCCGCTGCATAAGGCTCCAGCGCGAGATCACCCGAGACGAAGACGGAGAACCGGGTGCCCGCCGGAATCGTGATCGTCGGCCGCCGGTTGACGTTGCCGCGCAGCATCTCGGTGGCAACGCGCGAGAGCTCCGTCGCCACGCTCCCGGCCATGACCTCGCCCGGCGAGGGGTAGCCGAACGTGCCACCCGGCCCCTGCGACTGCGACGTGGCGTAGGAGAGGCTCCCGCCGACGAGCGCGAGCATCGCCGCGTTGCCGAAGGCCCGGAAGAAGTGTCGGTTGACACGGCCGGGGACGCCGCCCATCCCGTCGTTGCCCGTCGAGCCGAGGCCGGGGAGCGCCACGCTCCGCCCGTCGGGAAAGACCATTCGTGTCCAAGCCACGAGCAACCGGCTCTGGTCGAGCGCGACGGCGTTGTCGTAGGTCCCCACGAGCCGGGTCCCACGTGGGATGAGGACCACCTGCTGCGTCTCGGAGTCGAAGACGTTCCGCGCCACCTGGGCCACGACGTCGCCGGGAAGGTCGGAGTGGACGCCGGTGACGAGGTACGCCTCGACGAGCGTACCCTCGCGGATCTCGTACGGGCTGACGGGCCGCTGGACACTCGTGGCGAGATAGCGTCCGTCTACGCGCCCCGTCTCCCGAGAAGCGACGGCCCCTTGCACGAACTGCCGAGCGCGGTCGGCCGGATGCATCCCGCCTCCGGCAGCGCCCGGCGAAACGACGAGGCCGCTCGCTGCCAGCGACATGCCCGCCGACCCCATCCCATTCACAGCACCGGGCGGTGGCTGTGCGTTCGCCGTCATCCCCTGGAGTGCTTGTAGGTACGCGAGGTCGTAGGCGTCGGAAGCGCCGACGACCCCTCCCGCTGTCGGCCCTACCGCTGCCGGCGGCGCGGGACCGGCCCCGCCGGAGATGCCACCCACCCCCTGTGGAGCGAGCGCCGAACGCTTGGCCCGGTCGAGCGCCTGCACGCGCGGCGAAGGCTGCGGCGGACGTTGCGAGCCCGGCGCGCCGCTGTCTCCGTAGCCGCCCGACTGGTACGCCCCCGACGTTCCGTAGGGGGACGGACCCGCCGGGCTACCGTGGGGAGGCCGACCGTAGGGTGGTGGGATGAGCGCGCCGTCCTCTTGCACAAGCGTTCCCGACTCCGATACGTCGAATCCGGCTGTGGCGAGTTCGGCCATCGCCATCTCCTCCTCCGAGAGACCTGTGACCGGGTCCACGGCCGAGTAGAGCGTGTCGCCGCGGAGAGGGCGGTCGTAGAATGTCCCCTGCCGCCCACCCTGGCGGACGCGGCTCGACGTGGCGTCGCGCTCGCGGGCCTGGGCGTCTTCGTCGCCCGATCCCCCTACGGCGAAAGCGATCACGAGGAGCATCACGCTCACCACAGCCGCCGCCATCGTCACCGCGAGCCGGTTGAGCCGTGTGGCCGACGGCGGATCGGGAAAGCTCAGGTCATCGGGCCGGCGTGGGCGCTCAGGTGAGTGGTCATCCCGTAAACGATCACCTTTCCCGTTCAGGGTGGGTTCATCTGGGCGTGGCCCGGCAAGGGCGGCCACCGCCGGGGCCAGCTCTTCCGTGCCCTCGTTGGGCTCGTCGGTGGATGGGTGAACGTCGTGGTTCATGCTCCTTCGCAGTTGGGGGATCCGTTTCGATCTCAGGACCGGTCTCGGCTAGGACCGCGTGCGGTCCATGTTGACGATCGTGAGGGTCTCCTCGCCGTGGCGCGACTGCCCGAGCCAGTTCTTCCGGCGCTGTCCGAGGACCAGGATGCCCCGTCCGATCACCCGGTCGGTGATGAAGAAGAGCGCGCCGTCGCCCGCCTCGCGGACGGCGTAGTTGACGAGCGTCCGCTCGCCGCCCTCGACGACGAAGAGGACCGGGGCCGCCTCGTTCGCGGCCGAGGCTGGGACCTTGACGTAGGTGTGCGCCCCGTCGTCGAAGACCTGCTCGGGCTCGAACGGGAAGCGGTCGGAGCCCTGCCAGTCGTAGTTGAAGTTGAGGTTCTCCAGGCGGAAGTCCGGCCCCATCGGAATCATGTTGGCTGCGGCCTGCTCGCGCGCCTCGGCCTCAGCCTGCTCGGCGGCCACCTGCGCGTCGAACGTGCGGATCATGTCGTCGGGGTAGTAGAACCGGATGCGACGGGTGTAGAGACCCTGTGGGTTCTCCTCGGACGAGCTGCGCCGGCCACGGCGCGGTGCCGGCGGTGCGTCGAGCGTGAGCTCGTAGATCCGCCGGTCGGTCGTGACGAGAAGGTTCGTCGTGAGGTCGTGGTCCGTCGGCTTGACGACGACGAGAGGCGTCCTGCCGCCGGGACCGGCGAGGGTCTGCCCGATAATCCACCGCTCGGTGTCGCCCGAGACGAGGCCGAGGACGGCTTCGCCCGGCTCAAGCTCGATCACGCACGCCCGGAGCGGCGCGCACGTCAGCGTGGGCTGGGAGTGGCCGTAGGGGTAGGCGACGTAAGCACTCTGCTGGATCGTCCGGGCCTCGCCCGTCCGCCGGTACTCCTCGACGGCGTTGACGATGGGGTTGGGCGTCTCGCCACCGCGGACGACGACAGCCCCGCGCGGGCTCTCCTCGCGGTAGCGTGGGGCTCCGCCCGGTACCATCTCGGCGAGGCGGCGGGTCTCGCCGTCGTCATCGGCCGAGGTCCTCCCCTCCCCTGCTGCCGAGCCGCCACCGGGGGCGGTCGAAACGAAGAGGCCGGAGGCCTGCGGTGTGGTGGAAGATTGGGCCGCTGCGAAGGGCGCGGCGACGAACGTGAGCGCCGCCAAGAGGGCGACACGAATGAAACGCTTACGGGCGTCGGTCATGATGATTTGAGGTTGGGGTTCAGAAACAAGGTTGGGAATCGGAATCAGCGAGGTGTGCCCGCCGAGACGCGGGACCAGTTGACGGCGGTGACGTAGAGGCCGAGCGGGTTCTCGGGGCGCACGGCCTCGGGCACCTGCTCGACGGTGAAGTAGCCCTCCCACGCGGCGCGCCGCTGCGTGTCGGTGCCCGTCGGCGTCTCGACCTCGACCCACGTCACCTTCCAGCTCTCCATCTCGCCCAGCCCGGCTTCCTCTGGGGATCGTTCCGATCCTGGGACGCGGAGCACGCTCTTGACCTCGACGCGGCGCGCGAGCCGCCGCATCACGAGGCGCGGGTCGTGCTCGGGGTCGGAGAAGTAGCCGTTGAGCCACTCCTGCACGCTCGCGTCGGCGAAGGCGTAGGCCGAGACGATGAGGTCGCGCTGTGCGGCGGGGTCGGAGTAGACCGTGCGGAGGTTGCGGACGAAGTGCCGGAGCGTGGCGTCCGTGACGGCCTCGCGGGCGCTGTAGACGTTCTCGACCTCGCGGAACCCGCGCACCTGGCCGAGCTCGTCCACCTCGACCACGAACGGCTGCACGCGCACGCTCGTGGCGAGCCCGATGTAGGCCACGGTCACGACGCCGAGGAGGGCGAGCGCGGCAAACGCCACAAGCTGCCAGTTCCGCTTCCCCTTCGCGAGGTTCGTGAACTGGTCCGCGAACTCGCGGCGGCCGAGAAGGTAGTTCGGCACCGAGCGGACCTTCGTGCCCGTCGGCAGGCCCGGTGGCGGCGGGATCGGAGGCTCCTCCCCCGCTACGACGGAGGGGACAGCGACGTCTTGCGTGGCTCCGTCACCCGAGGTGGCTGACGCTCCTGTACGGAGCGTCCCAGGCGCGAGCACGACAGCGTCCTGCTCGGGCGGACGGTGGCCGTGGCGGAGTCGGTAGAAGAGGGCGCTGAGGTCCATGGGGCGTTTAGGCGCTTAAAGCTTTCAGGTGATCGTTTCCGGGGGCTACCGCATCTTGACGGCTTCGGCGAGGCCGAACGAGGCCCCATCGAGGAGGTAGCGGGCCGTCCGGTTCGGGATGACGACGGCGACGAGGGCGAAGACGAGCGCGCCCATCACGACGCGGAAGGCGGCGAAGTAGTCGAGCGCGCCGAGGTCCCCGAGGTAAGCCGCCCACGTCTCGGCCACGCCCATCCCGATCCCGATGATGAGGTAGATCAGGAAGAGCCGGACGCCCACGCCGACGGCCCACACGAGGTAGCGGTCGGTGAACGAGGCCGTCCCCCGGAAGGCGGCGAAGCCGAGGAAGAACACCCCGGCCGTGACGGCGATGTAACTCTCGATGAGGAGGATGACGAGCTGGGCTGCGATCACGCCGAACGCGATGAGGATCGTGATCCCGCCCCACACGGCAGCGAACGTGGCGGCAGGCTCCAGGAGCATCCCAAGCCCCATCACCTGCTCCATCATCGCCCCGTAAAGGTCGAGGCCGAGCTCAAGGACTTCGGTCGGGTTCAGCTCGGACACGCCCGCCGCCGTCTGCCCTGCCGTGACGAAGGAGGTCACGATCGCGGGGATCCACGTGTCGAAGAACGTCAGCAGCATGAACAGGAACGAGATGAGGGCGCACTTCAGGAAGAACTGCCCGAGCGCGCCGTCGAACGTCTCGCGCCTCAGCCCCCAGACGGCTGCACTCACGGCAAACTCGATCCCGGCCAGGAGGGCGAACGTCCGCTGGGCGAGCGGGCGCAGCCGCCCCACCCAGTCCCCTGCCGCGAGGCGGAACTCGTTCGTGAGATCGCCGGCGACCTCCTGAGCCGCTGCAGTCTCGGCCAGCACGAGGGCGACCACGAGGCCGCCCAGCACGGCGAGTCCCCACCGCGCGACGTGCGCGAGGCGCGAAGAGCCTCTCTGTGGCCTCTGGCGAGGCCGTGGATGCGATGTCGTCCCGTAAACGGTCACCTTTCGTCGGAATCCTGCTGTATTGCCGTGATGCTGCGGTCTGTTGTGATCCTGCTACCTTGCCGAAATCCTGCGGTGCTACCGCGATTCTGCCGTATCTGCCGGGATCCCGCCCCCTGCCGCGTCCTCGCTCAGGATGCCGGTAAACCCCCTCCCCTGCGGTCTCGGTCGCTCTCGCGACTCGGCGAACCGAGCCGCCGCGATGACGGGACCGCAGTTCGGACGCTCCGACAGATGCTCGGCGTCCTGCTCCCCTCGGCAGTAGGTCACCGCCTCGTCGAAGAGCGAGCGGTCCTCGTCGCGCTTGAGAAGCCAGTAGCGGCCGTCGTAGCGCTCTGAGGCCACGCCAACGGCGAGTGCGGCGAGCGGGTCGTCCCCCTCGGCCACGTCCTCGGCCGAGGGCGCGCACCCCGTGACGAGCGCGCCGAAAACAGCCATCAAAAGGGCCAGGCAGGCAAAGGTGATCGTTTGCGGGATGTAGATCATCGTTTTCTCTTCTATGAGTTGCGTCGGGTTCAATTGCCGTCGTCGTCGAGGACGCCGGTGAAGCCTCGACCCGTCGGGTGTTCGTAGTCGGCCATCCCGCGGACGCGCTCTTCAAGCGCCGCCGCGCGCTGCGCCTCGTCGTTGATCCGCTGCGCGGCGGCGACGGCCTGTGCGTTCGCCTGGACCGCGATGAGCTGGCGGAGCAGCACGAGCTCCTCGGCCGCGAACGCGTCGATCGTGTTGCCGAGTTCGGTGGCGCTCGTCTGCCCCGAGGCGCGCATCGCTTTGATCCGGTCGAGTTCGGCCTGCGAGAGGGCGATCTGCCGCCCCTGCTGCTGGAGGCCCATCAGCGAGTTGGCGAGTGTCTGGAGCGAGCGGTCGAACTGCGCCCGCCGCTCGGCCGACCAGTCGGCGTAGTTGCGGAAGCCGGGAAACGTGACACCGAACTCGTCGAGGAGCCCGTCCATCGAGAAGGCGAGGGCCTCGCCGGCGCGCATGACCTCTTCGAGTTCGTCTACGCGGGCGCGGATCTCGCGCCACGGCGGCTCCGGCAACCGGCGCAGCATCTCGACCTCGTTGCGGATTTGGTTGGCCTGGTTCCGCACCTGCTCGACGATCCGTCGCCCGTTCCAGACGGTCTTGGCGATGTGGGCCGGGTCAACGACCGTCCACTGCGCGTTCGCCTCAGGCGCTGTGAGGCCACTCAGGAGCGCGAGGGTTGCCAGGGGCATCAGGAAGCGACCGAGGGGTTTGCGCGCGTCCTGCGCGCGCTCAGGGCGTCGTGGTGGACTGATCGGGGGCGGGGTGAGAGGACGATCCATGGCGGTGCGTGTTGAGGTGGGTTCAGGAGGTGGCGTGAGCGAGGTCGAGCGAAGACCGCTCAGGGCTACCGGCCTCGTTTTCTCGGAGCCGCTCGAAGTCGGCCGCGAGGTCAGGGTGACCGCGGCGCTGGAGGAGCTCAGCGGGCCACGCCTCGCCGTGCTCGGCCGCGAGCCAGTCGGCCTCGCGGACGGCCTCGCCCTGGCCCTGTCCGGTGCCGGGCGCGAGGAACGAGAGCGCCGCCGGGCCGAGCCCGAGCGAAAACAGACGGCTCCCTGCCGGGCTGGCGACGTAGTAGTCGCGCTTGCGGCGGGCGTGGGCGACGATCTCGACCTCGGCTGCATTGAGTCCGAGCCCCTCATAGTGCCGTGCCGCCTCGGGTTCGAGGGCGTCGGCGTTTGGAAGGAAGATGCGCGTCGGGCAGCTCTCGACGAGGAGGTGCCTGTTCTCGAGCGCCGCGACCTGCGCGGCCGAGTGCGCGACGAGGACGACGGCGGCGTTCTGCTTCCTGAGCGTGAGGAGCCACTGCCGGATCCGGTCGGCGAACAGGCTCTGCATCAGCGCTGCCCACGCCTCCTCGATGACGATGAGCGTCGGGCGGTCGGCGGCGAGCCGCTGCTCGACGCGGCGGAAGAGGTAGAGCAGCACGGGGACGAGCACACGGTCGGAGAGGTCCACGAGGTGCTTCATCTCGAAGACGTGGTAGCGCTCGTGGATCGGCAACGGTCCCTCGGGCCGTGACCCCTCCCCTACCCCGCCGTCCGCGAGCGAACCGCTGAGACCGAGGCCGTCGGCGTTCGCGTCGAGCAGGTGGCCGAGGTTGCCGTCGACGGTGTAGGGGCGGAGTGCCGCCTTTAGCTCGCGGCTCTGGAGTTGGACGGAGAGCTCGGTCAGCGTCCGGTGCTCCGGCGGACTCTCGGCGACGAGGGCAAGCGCCCGGTCTACGGTCTCGCGCAGCGCCGGCGTCGCCCCCACGCCTTGGAGTTCGAAGAGGGTTTCGAGCCACTCGGCGGCCCACGCCCGCTCTCCGGCCTCGTCCACGCGGGCGAGTGGCTGGAGCCGCACGGCGTCAGGACGCCCGGCGGCGAGGTCGTAGTGCCGCGCCCCCGCCGCCTTCGCCAGCACGTAGCCCGAATAGCCGAGGTCGAACAGGAACGCCTGCGAGGCTGGATACCGCATCCACTGCGCGACGAGGGCGTTCACGAGCACGCTCTTCCCCGCGCCCGTCGCGCCGACCACGAGCGTGTGTCCGACGTCGTCGGTGTGGAGGTTGAGCCGGAATGGGGTCGTCCCCTCGGTCTCGGCCCACATCAGCGCGGGCGCGCCCTCCGGCATGAGCGGCGACGGGCAGTGCTCCTCACCCGGCCAGACGGCCGTCGTCGGCAGGAGGTCGGCCACGTTGAGCGACGAGAGGACCGGCCGCCGGAGGTTCTGGTGGCCGTGGCCCGGCTGGCTCCCGAGGAAGGCTTCGAGTGCGTTCACGTCCTCGACGCGCGCCGTGAAGCCGCGGTCGTTGAGCGTCTTGACGAGCTCGGCGGCCACGAGGTCGGCCCGCTCGGCGTCCGGCTCCATCACGACGAGCGTGCTCGTGTAGTAGCAGAAGCGGACCTCACCTGTGGCGTTGAGCGACATCGCGGCGGCGGCGTCCTCGGCCATCCGCTGCGCGTCGCCGTCGGCGAAGAGGTCGTCGTCCTGCTCCTGCCGTGCCGTCTTCGTCTTCCCGGCACCGCCCGCCATGTCCTTCGCCAGCGCCGCCGCCCCCTTCCGCTTCTGGAACCACCCGAGCTGCTGTCGGCGGATTTCCTTCGCGGCCTCGCGGTAGCTCATCGGGAGGATCCGGTTCGACCACCGGAAGGCGTGCCCGAGCCCGCCGAGGGCGTCGAGCATCCCCGCGCTCGTTTCGTGCGGGAGCCCGTGGACGGCTACGCACCGGACGTGCTGCTCGCCGATCCGGGGCCGGAAGCCGCCGACGAGCGGGCGGTCCGCCAGGACGTGGGCGAGGTACGACCCGTGCGCCGGAGCTTGAACGGGGTGGCGGAGCCCGGTGAGGCATCCGTGGAGGTGCCGGCAGAGGGCGTCCGACGAGAGCCGGTCGAGGCGGAGCCGGCTCGACAACCGCCGCTCCAGTTCTGCGGCCGACGAGCGGAAGTTCTCCAGCGCGAGCGCCCAATCGGAACCCTCGATGGCCCCTTCGCCCTGCTTGACGAAGAGGGCACCGAGCTTCTGGTAGAGCGCTGGCGGTGGGAGGAACGTCGCCGTGAGGACGTGGTCGGTCTCGAAGTAGCGCCGCCCGCTCTCGTAGGCCGCCCGTCGCTCCTCGTCGATCAGCCGCGTGACAGGATCGGGGAATGCCCCCGGCGCTGCGTAGGCCGCGCTCGGGCGTCGGACGGCGTCGACGTGGAACATCCAGTTGTCGCCGTAGGGCCGGAGCGCGTCGGAGACGTGGCGGCTGAGGAGGTCGAGCTCGGACGCCGTGGACGAGGCGAGGTCGGGACCCCGGTAGCGCCACGCTGCGAGGAACGAGCCGTCTTTCTGGAGCACCACGCCGTCGGCAACGAGGAACGCCCACCCGAGGAGGTCGGCCAGTCCCGCGGGCCGCTCGCGGTGCTCGCGCAGGCGGCCCACGAGTCCGGCCGCGCCGGCTCCGGCTCCGAAGGCGAGGGTGGCAGTGAGGAGGTCCATCGAGAGAAGCGTGGGGAGTGAGTGTTTAGGCGCTTAAAGGTTCTAGCGCTTCGGGACGGAGGGCTTGGGCGAGGTTGGCTTCCGGCGGTGCGCTGCGTTCGGGGCGTAGTAGTCCTTCGCCGTGAGCGAGCGGATGTAGAGCGCCGGGAGCAGCGGGTCGCGCGCCGACACCCACGCCATGAGCGGGTGCAGCACGAGCACCCACACGGCCGCGGCGACGAACGTGACGAGGCGGAAGCCGACGACGAAGAACAGGAAGCCGACCGTCGAGACCTCGAAGAGCAGGAAGCCCTTCTCGACGCCCGCGTAGAGCGGCGTCCGGACGAGCGACTGGTGCACGCGATTCCGCGTGAGCCGACCGCTCCGCCCCTCTTGGTTCCTCCCTTCTCGGGTGTTCGTGTTCGCCATCGCCGGCTCTACATCACGCCGCCAGCGAAGGCGAGGGCGTCTACGATCTGGACCGCGCCGAACATCAGTGCGATGGCAACGATGGCCTGCCCGAATCGCTTCGCTCCCTCCTCGTTGCGCGTAAACCCCCAGACGATGCCTCCGACCACGAACATCGTCCCGGCAAGGATGCGGGCCGTCGAGCCGGTCATGTTGTCGAGGAGGTTCTGGAGGGGCGTGTTCCAGGGGAGGTCCACGCCACCGGTTCCGGCCATCGCTTCCCCAGGCAGAAGGAGGACGGTGAGCGCGAAGGCGGCGAAGAGAAGGGTTCTTCGATTGAGGATATGAGTGCTTAGACGCTTAAGCGCCCTGTATGCGATGGTTGTCATAATGCGTTCTCTGGACCCGAGAGCAGTGTCGGATGCGACGGCGCTCGGGGTCCACTCCGTTTGAGGGGTTGGCGGTTGTGGTGGTGAAGCGCTGCCGGTTGCTGGAGGTCGGACCCATCCCACGGGCCTCTCCCCTACTCCACCGGCGCGGTGGGACGTGTCAGGGCGGCTGCCCCGGGTGTTCTTCGTGGAGCAGGTGCTCCAGCTCGTAGGAGCCGTCGGAGCCGAGGCCCCTGACGCGCGCCAACTCGCGGACACGGCGGCCGTTGGAAGAGCCACCGGCTCCTCCGTGTCCCCCCTCGATCACGACGACGAGGTCCACGGCTTCGGCCACGAGCGCGGCCTGGCTCGGCACGTTCGCACGCTGGCAGAGCCGGTCGAGGCGCATGAGCGCGCTCTGGGCGTCCTGCGCGTGGAACGTTCCCAGCCCGCCGGGGTGGCCCGTGCTCCACGCGTCGAGGAGGTCGAGTGCCTCCGGTCCGCGCACCTCCCCCACCACGATGCGGTCGGGGAAGGCCCGGAGCGTCTGGCGCACGAGGTCGGCCAGCGCCTGGCCCGGTGTCGTGCGGAGGGCGAGGTGGTCCGGCGCAGCGCACTGGAGCTCGACGGTGTCCTCCAGGATCACGATCCGGTCGTGCGGGCAGCGGTCAGTGACCTCCTTCAGCACGGCGTTCGCGAGCGTGGTTTTCCCGCTCCCCGTCCCGCCGGCGACGAGCACGTTCCAGCGCTCTTCGACGGCGCGGCGGACGACATCGGCACCCTCGGCTGAGATGACCCCATTGTGCACGTAGTCGTCCAGCGGGTACACCACCGACGGTGGCTTCCGCACGACGAACGAGGCAGCGCTCGTGAGCGGAGGCCGGAACCCCTGCAGGCGTGCACCACGGAAGCGGTCCTGCGGAAGCTCCGCCTGGATCGCGGGCCGCTCGGCATCGAGCGTGAGGCCATGGAGGTCGGCGACGGCGTTGAGGAACTGCTCGACGCGCCCCGCCGGGATCGGGCACTCCGTGTCCACCTTCCCGCGGCTGCGGGTGTCGAGGCGGAGGTGGCCGTCCTGCGGGTTCACGTAGACCTCCGTCACGTCGTCGTCCTCGAAGGCCTCCATCACCCGCTCACCGAGGTAGCGCGCCATCATCTCGGCCATACGGACCGAGCGATCGGTGGCAGCTCCATCCTCTGAAGGCGGAGGCGGCTTTGCGAGCGTTTGTTCGACGGGAACGGGTGAGGGGAGCACGGGTGGAGGCAACTCAAGTGGTGTTGGGTGCTGGCTGCTCGCCGGAACTCATCCCAGTCCTTAGTGGACACGTCGCCGAGCAGCGAGCGGATGATCCCAACGTTTGGGAGCGTCATCAACCCCCCGAAGCCGCTTCCCACCACAAAGGCTCAGGATGGTGGCACCCGCTCAGTATCGCGGCAGAAGACGCGCCGATACTCTCTGGTTGGCCCGTTGTGTGGAGAAGCTTAAGCGCTCAGGCGCTTAAGCCCTTGTGTGACCCTCAGTCGAACGTCCACAGCGGCCGGAGCACCCCCCGCACGCTGCTCATCGGCACGGGGCCGAAATAGCGAGAGTCGAAACTCCGAGGATGATGCCCCGAGAACACGAAGAGTGAGTCCTCCCCTACGGCGTGCTCGCCGAAGCCGTAGTGCGGCAGCTCCCGCCCCACCATATCCTGCGCATAGACGGCGCTGTTCGGCACGGCGCGTCCGTTCACCACCATGCCCTCTTCGGTCAGTGTCACCGTGTCGCCCTCGGCCGCGAGCACGTACTTCCCGAGCGGCTCGACGCCGCCGGGGCAGTTGCCCCGGTGGAGGTAGCCCCGCTCCAGCGCGTAGGCGGCCACGTCCTCTGGTGGGCAGAACGTCACGAGCCGCCCAACGTCCACGGAATCGTCCGTCTGGACGTAGAAGCCGCGCGGTACGCTCGGTGTGAGCGTGAACCGGACGCCAAGGGCATAAGCGACGACGGCAGCGACGAGGAGTGCCACGCCAAGCCAGAGGAGGGGGAGGGCGAAGGATCGGAGACGGGGCACGGTGAGAGCGCCTGAGCGCTCAGGCGCTTAAGCGCATAAATGCTGACGAGGATCCTACTTCGGGTCGCGGTAGCCGTGCTGGTCGAGAAGCGACTGGATGATGTCGCTCATCGTCTTCCCGTTCGGGTCGTCCTTTGCTGCGGCCGCCATGCGGAGGGCACGGGCCTGGTCGGGGCGGACGTAGATCGACGGCTTCTCCATCACCCCATCGCCGCGGCGGTAGCGACCCTCGCCGAGGTAGCCCCCCGGGCCGGCGTCCTCCGTCACTTCAGGCTCTGCTGCCTTCTTCGACGGCTTAGGAGCCGTGGAGCGCTTGGATCCCTTGCTACGCCCTTTCTTCGCAGCCGGCTTGCGCGCAGTAGGGGAGGGGGGGGAGTCGCCGTTACCAGCAGCGTCAGAAGGTGCGTCGCGGACCTCTTTCGTGCCGAACAGCTTGTCGAGCGAGCGCTTTTTCGTGTTTTCGGACATGATTACGGGGGATAGAGAAGGACACCGAAAGTTTAAGCGCCTGAGCGCTTAGATGCTTTGCGCGTGGATTTGCTGATGCCCATCGCCGAGGCCAGGGTCTCGTAGAGCACTCGGTAGTCGGCGGCGGCGCGCCCCCGTCGGTCGTGCTCGAAGACGCTCCGGGCAAGGCCGAAGGCGCGGGGGAGGGCGGAGCTGTAGCGGATGGGGGCGAGCACCTTGCCGCCGCTTCCGGCGCGAGCCTTGCCGTCGTAGACCCCGAATCCTTCGTGGAGCGCGCCGAGCACCTCGTCGCTCTCCTTCACTCGGCCGTCGTAGACGGTGGGGAGGAGGAAGAGGCGCGGCTCGTGGTCGTCTTCCTCCTCGGCTCGCTCCAGAATCTCCAGCAGCCGCTTGAGCCCGTGGATCGAAGGGCTCTCCAGCTTCACCGGGCAGAGGACGACGTCGGCGGCGTAGAGCGCGTTGAGGCTGAGGAGCCCAATGTCGGGGCTGGAGTCGATCACGACGAGGTCGTAGTCGTCGGCCACGGCCGTGCTGCGCGGCTTGTTCAGCGCAGCGGCGAGGCGGTTCTTCGCACCGCTCGACTGGAGGAGGATCTCGACGCCGATGAGGCCGTCGCCGCCAGGGAGGAGGTCGAGTCGCGCGTCCGATTTCTCTTCGGACCGGACAGTGTAGATCGCGTCGCGGAGGCTGCTGCCTCCTTCGAGCACGTCGGAGGCGTCTTTGGCGAACGCCTCGTCGGTGAGGTGTTCGGTGGCCGAGGCCTGGGGCTCGAGGTCGACGAGAAGCACGCGGCGGCCAGCGGCGAACGCCGCTGCGGCGAGGTTCACCGCCGTGGCTGTCTTGCCGACGCCGCCTTTGAAGTTGAGGACGCCGATCGTCTTCATGGGGCAGGGGATAGGGGTCGGGATGGTTAAGCGCTTAAGCGCTGAAGCAACCAAAAGCCTGAGCGCTTAGGCACCCAGAGAATACGAAGGAGAGGGCCAGCAGGACAAGCGGGGGTGTTGCAAGGCGAGTGCCGGGTCCAGCCCATCCCTCGACGGGCCGTAGAGCGAGCCCGTCGAGGGATGGGCCTACCGCTTCGCTAACTCTCCGGCATCAGAACGATGGCGCATTCCATCTCCACCACCTCGTCTCCAGGCTACCTCGCCAGCCAGACGACCCAACTCAACCTGTTCGATCTCCTGGGTCTTCCGACGCCGCCTTCGAGCGGACGTCGAGAAGTCCCACCGAGAGACCTTACGGTTCTGCCTATTGCCCGACTCGCATTGGCCGTGGCTGAGCGCATCGATAGGGGAGAGGCGCTGTCGGCCGAGACGCTCTTCGCCCTTGCGGCCGACGCCTTCGGGGGCACCCTCGCCGAGGGAGCGTTCTCCGCCCGCGACGCCTACGACGCGGGCGAACTCGGGCTGCACCTCGTTCTCTACCGTGGCCTCGCCGGCGATGTCGCTAACAGCAGGGCAGGGGAGGCGATGGAGCGTCTCACTGAGATCGAGCGACTCGTGACGCTCCTGCCGAGCCAGACGCGGCGCTCCCAGGAACAGCAAGCATTCCAGCAGTTCTCGACGCCGGCACCCTACGCGTTCGCGTGCGTGTGGGCAGCAGCCCTCCAGCCCACCGACGTCGTGTTGGAGCCATCGGCGGGGACCGGGGCGCTCCTCACCTGGCCGCTCGCGGTCGCAAGGCGACTGGGCCTTCGGTGCTTCGCCAACGAGCTGTCCGATCGCCGGGCCGACCTCCTGCGGATTCTCCTGGAGGAGGCCGATCAGGACCCCGAGGGCGCGCTCTTCAGCGAGAATGCGGAGCACCTCCACGCCGTGCTCCCGGCGCACGTCCGCCCGAGCGTCGTGCTCATGAACCCGCCGTTCTCGCAGACGGCAGGGCGGCTCGGCAGCCGCCGCGTCCCGCAGACCGGAGTCGAACACGTAAAACAAGGGCTTAAGCGCTTAAAACCGTATGGGCGACTCGTCGCTATTGTGAGCGCGGCGGCCCGGCGTTCCTCGAAAGCGCAGGCTCCGTTCTTCGAATGGCTGCGAGGTGAGCCCTTCGCTCTCCGCGCCGATGTGGAGGTCTCGGGCAGCGTCTACCGGGCGTACGGCACCTCTGTCGAAACGCGCGTGCTGGTAATCGACGGGGTGAGGGAGGCCTCAGAGTCATGCATCACGGGCCGTGCAGAGACTGTACAGGAACTCGTAGAGCTGCTCGCGCCCGTCCGTGCCCTCCGCATGGCTGAGGTAGCGACGAAGCCGGAGCCAGTGGGGGAGGGGACGGTTTCTTCTTCGGGGGATGGTGCCGCTGACGATGTGGCGTCGCTCGCGCTCGTCCACCTGAGCAATGCATCATCATGGCCGCCGAAAGGCGTTGAGCCCTTGGAGGTATTCGCGGCGACGGCGGAGCACGGGCAGGACGAACTCACCGCGTGCATCTTCGACGCCTACGTCCCGCACGCCGAAGTTCCGGGGGCGAAGCCACACCCGACGAAGCTCGTCGAGTCAGCGGCGATGGCTGCGGCAGTGATGCCGCCTTGCCGGTATCGCCCGCATCTCCCGCGCCGAATCGTGGAGCAAGGGCTTCTCTCGGACGCCCAACTCGAAACCGTCTGCTACGCCGGGCAGGCGCACGGCGAGCGGCTTCCAAGCGACGGCGAGGCCGAGGGGGGAGCCTCCGGCTTCCGCCAGGGATTCTTCCTCGGCGATGGAACCGGAGTCGGCAAAGGCCGCCAGGTCGCTGGTGTCCTCCTAGATAATGTGATTCAGGGCCGCCGCCGAGCCGTCTGGATCAGCGAGAACCGGAGCCTCATGCGTGACGCCGTCCGTGACTGGACCGCACTCGGTGGTCCGGCCGACTTCCTGTTCGACCTCGGCGACGAGAAAGGACCGATCCAGCGGCGTGAGGGCATCCTCTTTGCCAGCTACGATACGCTCAAGGTCAAGCCGCGTGAGCGGAACGGCAAGACGACGGGGATCGACCGGCTGGAGCAGGTTGTGACGTGGCTCGCCGGCGACGGAGAGGAGGCCGGGTTCGACGGCGTGCTCATCTTCGATGAGGCGCATGCGATGTCGGCTGCTCTCGACACGCAGGGGAGCCGTGGGATCAAGAAGGCGTCGCAGCGAGCGCTCGTCGGCGTCGAGCTTCAGCGTCAGCTCCCGAATTCCCGCGTCGTCTACGCCAGCGCGACGGGCGCGACCGAGGTGGCGAACCTCGCCTACGCCGAGCGCCTTGGACTCTGGGGGCGTGGGACGCCCTTCCCGACCGTGCAGGCGTTCGTCGAGAAGGTCGCGGCGGGTGGCATCGCGGCGATGGAGCTCGTGGCGAAGGACCTGAAGGCGATGGGCCTCTACCTCGCCCGGAGCGTCTCCTACGACGGCGTGGACTACCGCACGCTCGTCCACGACCTCGCCCCGCACCAGGCCGAGACCTACGACCGCCTCGCCGAGGCGTGGCAGGTCATCCTCCGGGGGATGGAGCACGCCCTCGAAGTCACGCGCGCCGACAAGTGCGGATCGGCCAGGGCGGCGGCCTACAGCCAGTTCTGGGGGGCGCACCAGCGTTTCTTCCTTCACGTCCTCGTAGCGATGGCGGCACCCAGCCTGCTCCGCGACATCGAGCGGCGGCTGGAGGAGGGGAGGAGCTGCGTCGTCCAACTCGTCTCCACGATGGAGGCGGCCACCGAGCGCGCCTACGCGAAGGCGGTGGCCAACGGTGACGATCTACGGGATCTCGACGTGACGCCGCGCGACCAGCTTCTCCAGTTCGTCGAGGCCTCGTTCCCGACGACGCTCTACGAGGAGTACGAGGACGACGAGGGACGTATTCGTAGCCGACCCGTCAAGGACGCTGCGGGGGACTTCGTGGAGTGTCCTGAGGCGGTGGCCGCGCGCGAGCGGCTGATGCTGGAGGTGGGAGCGGTCTCAGTACCGCACGGCGTGCTCGACCAACTCTTGGGTCACTTCGGCACCGACGCCGTAGCCGAGGTCACGGGGCGGAGCCGCCGGTTCGTCCGCAAGACCGTGGACGGCGTAGAGCAGGTCGTGGAGGAGCGGCGGACCCGGCGGAAGTGCGACGCCGACGTCGAGGAGTTCATGGCGGGGAAGAAGCGGGTCCTCGTCTTCAGCCAGGCCGGCGGCACCGGCCGGAGCTACCACGCCGACCTCGCGGCCGAGAACCAGCAGCAGCGGGTGCTTTACTGCGTCGAGCCGGGGTGGAGCAGTGCGCGGTGCGTGCAGGGGATGGGCCGGGTCCACCGGGCCAACCAAGCCGTTCCACCCGAACTCGTCCTCGTGACGACGAACCTGAAAGCTCAGCGCCGCTTCCTGAGCACGATCGCGCGGCGGCTCGATCAGCTCGGAGCGCTGACAAAGGGGCAGCGGCAGACGGCGAGCCAGGGGCTCCTGTCGAGCGAGTTCAACCTGGAGACGCCGCTCTCGCGGGCGAGCCTGCACAACTGGTTCGTGGACCTCTACCGGGGCGAGGGGGCCGCCGCGAGTGCCGACGTCACGCCCAGCCTCGTCGAGGAGCAGATGGGCCTCCGCATCCTCGACCACGAGGGGCAGCTCAACGTGGACGCCATCCCCGATGTGCCGAAGTTCCTCAACCGGCTCCTCTCGCTCCGCACGGACGCGATGGACGCCGTCTTTGACTCGTGGTACGCCTACCTCTCGGATGCGCTGGAGGCGGCGCGCGAGGCGGGCACGCTCGACGTAGGCGTCGAGACGCTCCAGGCCGAGCGCACGCGCAAGACGGGCGAGGAGCACGTCTACACGCACCCGCGGACGGGGGCCAAGACGCACGTGGTCACGCTGGAGCTCACGCGCCGGACGGAGATCACGTCGTGGGCCGAGGTATGGGGGCGGGCACGTGAGGCGCAGGCGCTCGGGTTCTTCGCCGGGTTCGCCGTCAACCGCCGGAGCGAGCAGGTCTACGCCCTGTTCCGTGCCGGGAGCCGCACCACCGAGACGGGACGGGTCGTGGACCGCCTCCGCCGCGTCGGCGTCCGCTCGAACCGACTCTTCGACCAGTCGGAAGTCGACAGGCCACGGGAGGGGGGAGGCTACCGCCCGATCCATCCCGACGAAGCGAAGCAGCTCTGGGAGGCCGAGGTCTCAGCCGCACCCGAGTTCTACACCGAGGATGTCCACCTCGTCACCGGGACCATCCTCCCGATCTGGGACCGCATTGCTGGACACCCGCGCATCTACCGGGCGCAGACGACCGAGGCGTCAGCCTGCGGTGCCGAGGGCGAGCGCATGATTGGCCGCCTCATCATGCCTGACCATCTGAACGCCACGCTGAAGGCCCTCGGTGCCGAAGGTCGGCGTGTCGAGGTCACGCCGGACGAACTGGCCGAGCGACTGATGGCGGGGGCCGAAGCTGAACTCGCCAACGGCTGGGTGCTCCGTCGTCGCCGCGTCGCCGGCGAGCACCGGATCGAACTCGCGGGGCCGGACCTCGCCGCGATGCGCGAGCTGGAAGCAGACGGCGTCTTCTGTGAGATCCACCAGTTCCGCACCCGCTTCTTCGTCCCGACGGGGGAGAGGGCGGCTGGCGTCCTTCGGGCGGTGACAGAGCACCGGCCCGTCGTCGAGATCCGTGAGGGGGGAGCCTCTGGCGGAGGGGGGCGCTGACGCACAGACAGCGGACGATCCGCCGGGCCGGGGTCGCTCCCCTTTGGTGAGGAGCGGCCCCGGCTCTCTACGGAGGGCTAGGTCCTGTCCACGAGCGCCACTGGCGGCGCGAGGGCCTGGGAGAGACCCGGTAGGGAAGAACCCAGGCTCGAATCCGGCGACCGTGCTGGCCTACCTCGGCTGGCGCGGCACCGTCACCAAAGACCGGGGGCGGCCCCGACTACGATGACTCAACCTGCACACGCAACCACCGCCGTTCATTTCGACGATGGCGACATCCACACCGAGGCCGGGACGCGCATCCCGGCCGCCGAGGTTCGCGCCCGGCGGATCGCTCGTGAGGCCGAGGGCTGGCGCGCGTTCGCGGCCGAGCGGACCCGGATGCGGCCGGGCACCCTGACCGGCAAGGCCCTCGGTGCCTGTGCGTTCAGCGTCCACCACGGCACGCAGAGCTTGGCCGTGCCCTCCAAGCTCGTCGGCACGTCGCGGCACCAGGCGGTGCTCCGGGAGGTCGCCCGAGACGTCGGCGCTCCGTGGGAGCCGCTCGGCCTCGACGTGACGGCCGACGAAATCCGCGTGTTCTACCGCGGAGAGCTCGTCGGGGAGGTCCAGCCCAAGCACGCCGGGTGGGTCCGCCCACTCCTGCCGTTTGGGCTGGTGGTTCGCCTCACCCGTGTGACGGGAACGAGCGGAGGCGGGTACCGCCTCGGGTGCAACGTCGCGTTCACCGGCGTCGGAGAAGCCCTCAGCCGAAGGGCGGACGCCGCGAGCGGCATGAGTGGCGATTGTGCCCCGTCCACTTCGTCTGTAGACGCCCGGAGCCCCCTCCGGCTCGTTGTGGCGGACGAGGTCCGCCACGAGCCGGCTGCCGTTCTCACTGAGGTCCCTGTCCTGCCGGAGCGCGAGGCGCTGACGGGCGGCCCCGAGGACATCATCCTCTGGCGCACGCCCGAAGGGGAGGCACACGCTTCGGTCCCCCACGCCGTCAGACATAGTCCGTCGGGTATGGAATGGGGGTACGGCGGGTCTGGCCCGGCCGACCTCGCGCTCAGCGTGCTCCTCGCGCTCACCGACGAGCCGACGGCAAACGTGCTCTACCACCGATTCAAGCACGAGGTTGTGACTGCCATCCCCGAAGAGGGCGGCGTGCTCCGCGCCGCCGACATCCGGCGGTGGATCGAGCGGACGCAGCGCTACGCCTGCTGAGGCATCGGGCGGCATGAATAGCTCCGGCGAGGACCTGTCATAATACGGACTCGATCGGCGTGAACCCACGGAGCAGCAAAACCTGGGGAGGTTCCGACCATGCGACATGACGGCAGCGGTGGCAGTCAATGATCTCGCTAAGCGAGAAGGGCGAGTAGACCCCCGAGGTGGGGCCGAAGTAGAGGCCTCACCCCAGAACAGCTGGAGCTACGGTTTATGTCCACGGTCCGCCCTGCTTCCAGTGCGCAGCGAGAGGGGCGTCGCTGCGTGCGGCCTGGAGGACCGGGAGCAGGAACCGGCGGAGCGCGCCGATGACCTCCGCCAGCATAGCCGTCTCGCTCAGTCGGCCCCGGCGGACGAACGCCTGCCACTGCGCCTGCTTCCCGGCATCGGTGGCGAACTCGTCGGTGAGCGCGAGGGGTACGTCGACAGGGAGAGGCGTGGTGCGTCGGGTGAACGTGGCGCGGACGGCCTCGGTGAGCGTGGGGCCATCGAAGGCGTCGTGGCGGGCGAGGTGCCAGAGGTCGTAGAAGTCCTTCATCCGGCTGTTGAGGATGCCGAGCGTCACCATCGCCTGGAGCTTCTCAGCCACGACGGTCTCCTTCGGGTAGGCTCGGAGGACGGGCCGCGGCGCGTCAAGAAGCGAAGGGAACGTGGCCTCTGTCGCTTCGGGCGTGATGGCGTCGCCGAAACCCACGTCGATCTTGAGCCGGACGCGGGCGGTGCCCACGCGGGCCTCGGCCGTCACGCGGACACCCTCGTACTCCTGTTCCTCGCGGATGATATCGCCTCGAACCGTCTCGGGCGCGAACGTTACGCCGTCGTCCTCTACCTCGAAGGCAACGATCTCGCGGACAGCCTGCTCCACGTCAGGAATGGCGCTGGAGCCGAAGCCGAGGAGGTCGAGGTCTCGCGTCATCCGGTGGAGGTTGCCCTCCCACAGCACGAACAGCATCGCTCCCTTGACCACGAACCGCTCGCGGTGCTCCGACTGTCCGAGGCGGTAGAGGAAACGCTCGAGCACGTAGCGCGTGAGGAGCGCCTGGAAGTCCTCGCCCTCAGTCCGCGATCGGTTGAGGAGCCGCTGCCGGACTGACGCAGCCTTCTCTGGAGACGCGCTCATGCGATGGCCTCGAGGTAGGGGCGGATGACAGTCGAGACGCGGCAGACCTTCGCCGCCTGCCAGAGTGCGTCGGCGTCGAAGCCCTCGCTTCGCCGGTAGTCGCGGAGCGCCTCGATGGCGACGTCGAGGCCGACCCGGCTCCGGTACTTGAAGCAGTCGGCGACCGTCTTCGCCGGGCCATACACCCGGACCTCGATGCCCTCGACCTCGTGCGTTTCGACGCCGTGGGTGAAAGCGTCTCCCGACACGTACACGATGCGGAGCGGGACCGTGTCGGGCTCGGGTCGCCGGGCCTTGTTCTCGATGGCGAGCCACACGTCGAACGGGTCCTGCGTGGTGAGGTCGTGGAAGCGGAGCGCCGAGAGGAGGCAGACGACGCCGCGCGGGACCCGGCGAGCGGCCTCGGCGAGCGTGTGGTGCTCCGTCACGTCGGCATCCGCGAGGACGTAGAGGCCGCGCCCGACGCGGTCGAAGACGCCGCGGCGGTGAAGCCGCGCGAGCGTCTGGCGGGGGATGCCGAGCGGCGCGAGGTCCTTCGGGCGGAGGACGCCACGCTCCCGGGCAAGGTCGAGGAGGCGATCAGCGTGGTTCACGAATCGTCGGTACTTAGGTCTGACTACCGACGTAATGTAACACCTGCGGGGCGTTCGATTTCTCGGCTGGATGAAAGAAAACCCCCTGGCTGTTTGAAAGGTTGGGTGCTGGGTGCTGGTCCTTCGCTTGATGATCGACTCCGGGAAGGGAGAGTTGCTCCCATCTCTGTTACTAACAGGATTGGTACAATCCAGGCTTCGCCTATCGAGACACAGCGCGGAAGCTGCTGAAAGTCTCAGTGCGGCGGCACGGACGGCGGGATCGCGTCTGGCACCAGTTGGAGGCGAAGCGCGAGGTCCCATATCGTGCTTCGAGTTTGGGCTAAGCCAGGGTAGCAAGCAATGATCTCGCTTAGCCTGAACCGGAAAGCGTGCCGTTCTGCGTGTCGTGGAGGTCGGCGTTACCGCTCGTCGTGCCTCAGGTACGGCGGCATCTCGCCGTAGACGTCGCGGTAGGCCAGCACGACCTGGGGCGGCTCGTCCACGGCTCGCCGCTGTACCTCCTCGTTCCCCTCGCTGAGGTCGCGAAGCACGGCGTTCTCGTGGGCTTCATCCTCCTGCTCTCGAAGCCCGTCGAGGATGACCGCGCCTGGATCGTAGGCGGAGGGGTCTTCATCATCCCGGTCTTCGCCAGGAGAGTTAAACTGGAAGAGGTAGATCGCGGGCGGCGCATATCGCCACGTGCAACCGCGCGCCTTCAGGCGCTTGAAGATGTGGACATAGAGTGGCCGTAGGAGCTCGTCGGGACCGCCCACGAGGCCCATGTAGAAGTCGAGGTAGTTGAAGGGGCGGTCGGTCCGGGGGGAGGCACCGGCGAGGCCCTCATCGGCGAGACGTGCGTTGAGGAACCGGGCGATGAAGTCGCCGCCGCCTCGCCAGGAGCCGAGGTCGTAGGTGCGCCCGTCGGGGCTCACGACCTCGTTGTTGTCCGAGAACACCTTCCACAGCGCATTCCCCAGCAAGCCGTACCACTGCACGTCGGGGGCGTCGTCGGTGGGAAGGTCCAGCTCGACGCCCTCGTTCTGAAGCCGGAGACGGAGGGCCTTCTCGTCCTCCATCAGGAAGGACAGGAGGTCGGCCGCGGCGGCGTCCGGTATGCGGTCTGGTTCTTCTGGGATCATGGTATCGTCGAAGGATCGGCGGGAGGGCACGTAGCCTCGGCGCGGAAACGGACGCCGAGTACATCGAGGATGCGCTGTGCCCGCTCCACGGAGATCCCGCGGTAATCGTTCTGCTCGTCCCGTTCGACCTCTCGCTCAGACGAGCCGAGGAGGTCGGCCAGCTCCTGCCTCGACAGCCCCCGCGCAATACGTGCGCCGACGAGCCACTGGCCTACGCCGGTGAGGGTGTGGAGAGGACCAAGATCGCCTCGACGCATCCGCTCGAATGCTTCTACGTCCTCCCTCAGTCCCGCCGTGAAGGAGAGGGTGGGTTGGAGCGCCCGTTCCACCTGGTCCGCGGGGAGCCCCTCGTGCACGAGGATCTGCCGCTGCCGGTCGGCGTCCGCAGCGCGGTCCTTCAGGGCTTCGAGGGCGTGTCGATACTCGTCGGTCGTGCAGATCATCGTTCTTCTGGGGCGGCGGTTTCACTGTGGAAGGAGCATTCACCGTTCGGTGAAAGGGGACCTACGGGTGAAAGAGGGACGAGAGGCCGGAGCAGTCCGGCGCACACGAGAGGCACTCGACGTCCCTCATCCCAACCCTCGTGCCTGCGAATGCTAGCGGAGCGATGACGAATGTTAGCGGAGCGATTCCGCTGGTTCTACGCCGCGGTCGGCGAGGAGTTGACGAGGCAGAGGTTATGGCCCAGGCATCCCCTTCCGGTGGCCGCCTGCTCTTGCGAGCGGCCACCGGAAGACGAAGACCGTCGCGAGGGGAGAGGCCGCTCACTCTTCGACGGGTGCGAGCGGCGCGCCTGCATGGCAATCAGACTAGCAGCACGGCATGGTGAAGAAGCGGAAACAACCTCAGGAAGCGCAGATGGGGGCCGACTACGGCGAGACGAAGAACTTCACGCGGAAGGCCAAGCGGGAGCTCCGCAAGATCAAGCTCGTCTGGCCCGAGCTCGACTACGCCACGCCGCGCGGCCGGCTCGTCCTGAAGCCGTGCCCG
>JBDUXZ010000018.1 GCA_039944855.1 Rhodothermales bacterium
GGTGCTCCAGGCCGAGACCGAGACGATCACCCGCTACGTCGCGCGGCGGCGGCAGGCCGAGGCGTTCGGGGACTACGGGCTCGCGGCCGAGCTCGACACGATCCTCAGCGACGAGACGCGGCACAAGGAGGAGACCGACAAACTCCTCCGTGGCCTCGGAGCCTGAGGCGCTCCTTACCTCTGCGTTCCCACCCGACCCGAAACCGCCATGATCGCCGACCCGATTCGACCTCATGAGCCCCGCCCGACGAGGCGACCAGCGACAGCGGCTCCGCCTCCGTCCCGAGCCGACGGCCCCGCCCGACGGGACCCAGCGCCCATCCAGGACACTCCGGACGAGGCGAGCGCGATCCGCTCCCGAGAAGCAGCTATCGACGCGGCGCTCGACATGACCTTTCCGGCTAGCGACCCGCCTTCCTGGACGCTCTGATCAGGCGGGAAGAGGTAGCGCAACGGTTCCAGCTAGGCTCTCTTCCGAGCAATACCAATCCTCACTTGCCATGATCCGCCTCCAACGCATCCTCTTCCCGACCGACTTCTCCGCCTGTGCCGAGGGCGCGTTCACGCACGCGGCTTACCTCGCCGCGCACTTCGAAGCCGAGCTCCACGTTCTCCACGCCGTCGCGGACGAGTCGGCACCGGCCCGCGACTGGCCGGACGCCTCGGGCACGGGCTCCCTCCAGATCTCGCTCGCCGACGTCTATGAGGATCTCCAGATCCCCCTCCCCCCGCCGCCCGAGGACCACGACTCGCACGACTCCGTCGAGGTGATCGAGACGGAGGTCGTCGGGCGGGCGGTGCCCGAGGTGGTGCTCGGCTACGTCGACGACGAGGACGTCGACCTCGTGGTGATGGGGACGCACGGCCGCCGTGGCCTCCGTCGGATGCTGATGGGGAGCGTGGCCGCCGAGGTCGTCCGCCTCGCACCCTGCCCCGTCTTCACCGTGGGCGGGCGCGAGGCAGGGGAACGGGGCTGGGCCATCCGACGCATCGTGGCTCCGGTGGACTTCTCGGACCACTCCGTGCTCGCCGCGCGTCACGCTGCGGCCCTCGTCCAAGCGTACGACGCCGACCTCACGCTCTTCCACGTCGTCGACGCGGCCACCGTACCGACCGGGGGGACCCCGACCCTCGGTCCCGTTCGGGTCTCCGCCAACGAGGTCCAGACGCGCTCGCAGAAGACGTTGGAGCGCCTCGCGGCCGACCTCCGAGCCGAGTTTCCCGCCGTGGGCGACGTCCGAGCCTTCGTCGGCGTTGGCCGCCCCGCCAGTGACATTGTCGACTTCGCCGAGGAGCACGACGCGGACCTCGTCGTCGTGGGGAGTCATGGGCGGACCGGCATGAAGCGGCTCCTGATGGGGAGCGTCGCCGAGCAGGTCGTCCGCTCAGCCCCGTGCCCCGTCTTCACGGTCAAGAGCTTCGGCCGAACGCTGCTGCCCACGGCACGAAGCGAAGACGTAGAGCCCGCTGCCGAGGCCTGATACGATAACGACCCGCGTGGCCTAGCCGCCGTACGCGGCCCCCAATCCAAACCCCTCCCAGTACGAGAAGGACCCCTTCCGGGCTCCGCGTCGCGTTCGTGACGCGGAGCCCTCATTCGGAATACGAGATGGAAGCACTCCTGGCCGCCCCCATCGGGGCGCTGCTTATTTTCACGCTGCGCGTCCTCGACGTCTCGATGTCGATCATGCGCATGATTCTGGCCGTCCGAGGCCACCGCGGCGTCGCGGCGGCGATCGGCTTCTTCGAGGTGCTGCTCTGGCTCCTCGCCGTCGGGACCGCGCTCCAGCACCTGGATTCGTGGCTCCACATCGTCGGCTATGCCGCGGGCTTCGCAGCCGGTAACTACGTCGGCGTGTGGCTGGAGGGGCGCTTTGCGATGGGCACCAACGTGGTGCGCGCCGTTTTCCCGGAGGGGGAGCCTGCCAGCGGGAGTGCGGCAGGAGCAGCGGCGGCGCACGCGCTGCGCGAGTCCGGCTATGCCGTCACGGAGATGCACGGGCGCGGCCGGGAGAGCGCCGTCGAGATCCTCAACGTCGTCGTGCCCCGCAAGCGCGTTGCCGAGGTGATGGACATCGTCCAGTCATTCAAGCCGAAGGCGTTCGTGACGGTCGAGGAGGTCCGCGCCGCACACGGCGGCCACGTGCGCCCGGGCGGCCGCAAGGCCCCTTTCCTGGCTGGTGGTTAGCCGGCTCTTCAGCGGCTGCCTGCTCCGCCACGTCGCTGCAGCTCTGGTGATGTGCCAAACGGGTCGGTGGTAGCGGAGTGCCTGCCAGGGGCGAGGTGCCTACAGGCAGATACGGGGTCGTGAGCGTAAGCTCGTAGTTCCATCCGTCACCCTCCTACGGGGTGGGCGGACGCGAAGCCGTGGGTGCGAGGTCGGAGGATTGAGCGCTCTTCCATCAAGATGGGCAGGCGACGCTTGAGGACATCATGCTTTTTGAGGCGCTCGGTGAGGCCCTCGCCATCGGCCTGCTCATCGGCGTCGAGCGCTACAAGAGCCGTGGCCCCTCACGGAAAGCGAAGCCAACGACACGGTAGGTATCATTCTGGTAGAGCGTGGCCGTGGCGAAGCGGGCATCGTCGTACCCGGGGAGCGACGTGGGCGTCTCGGTGGAATCGGTCGCCTGGGCGAGCGCCGGTGGAGCGACGTGGGGGACACCGAGCATCGTGAACAGGAGGAGCGTGAGGATCCGCAGGGTTCGTGGAGATTGATGGGTAGCTCGAAAGGAGAGGCAGTCAGGAGCCGTAGTCTCAACCGCCATCGTAGCGCTCCCCTTCGGATGCGCCGCGCGGCACGCCGACCGCCGATGCCGACGTATCCTCACGGATCTCGGGGTGGTTGATCTGCCCGCCGAGGTTCGCGACGTAGCCGATCCAGCCGCCAGCCGCGAGCGCGAGCATGAGCGCCGTCGCCGTCGCCGAGCGGGGCAGTGCCCCCCGGCGGAACCCGATGAGGAGCCCCAGCGCCACGAGCCCGAGAAGGCCGACGGCGACCGCCGCCCCGAGCGCGGCATCCTCGTGTGCCTCAATCGCGTCGTGTGATACCCCGACCTGATCCTCGACGATGTCCTCGGCGTTCTCGCCGGAGAGGTAGACGGGGAGCACGAGCAGGCCGGCGAGCACGAGCAGGCCGAGGCTCGCGCGGGCGATGCCCTCGTCCTTGCGCGCGAGCGCCCAGGTGAGCCCAAGCACCGCGAAGAGGATCCCGAAGAGCGGGGCGTGGTTGAGGGCGAGGTGGAGGTGGGCGGCAGTCATGGCGTTGGCGAGTCAGTGGCGAGGGGTGTAAGGGAGCAAACGGGGGTTTGATTCCCTTCGTCTGCTCATGCCTACGCGCCCCGCGGGCGTCCGCTCTAAGAGCACGATGAGAGCCTGATGAGAGGAGGATGAGAACCCGTCTGGGACCGGAACGGCTACCTCAACGGTGCGTGGGCTAGGCGTCCTTCTTCGCTACTCACACTGCCCTCCTCCATCATGGCTACCGACAAGCAGGCCCTCATCGACGGGCTCAACGACGACCTCGCCCACGAGTACCAGGCCGTCCTCATGTACACCTCCTACGCCGCCCTCGTCAGCGGCATCCACCGCCCCATGCTCAAGGGCTTCTTCGAGATGGAGATCCCCGAGGAGCTCG
>JBDUXZ010000019.1 GCA_039944855.1 Rhodothermales bacterium
CTCCCCCTCGGAGGGGGAGGACAGGTGGGGGTCCGCCTCGCTCGACGCGACCGCATCGGGCTCCTCGAACGCTGCGGACCCCCCGCTCGCCCCGCAAGCGGGGCTTGCTGCCCCCCTCCGAGGGGGGCGAGTCCATAACACACTCTAGCGGCGACCGCGCGGTCGCCGTCCCCCTCCCCCTCATCCCACCCACCATGTCTGACTACGCCAACCCCGACGTCCTCGTCTCCACCGAGTGGGTCGCCGAGCACCTCAGCGACACGCAGCACGTCCGCATCGTCGAGTCCAACGAGGACCTCCTGCTCTACAGCACCGGCCACGTCCCCGGCGCCGTCCACATCGACTGGGTGAACGACCTCCAGGACGACACCGTCCGCGACTACATCGGCCGCGACGAGTTCGCCCGCCTCTGCTCCGAGCGCGGCATCGCCGACGACACGACGGTCGTGTTCTACGGCGACAAGAACAACTGGTGGGCCTGCTACGCCTTCTGGACCTTCAAGCTCTTCGGCCACGCCGACTGCCGGATCATGAACGGCGGGCGCGACAAGTGGATCGCCGAGGACCGCTCGCTCACCAAGACCGTCCCCCACTACCCCTCGACCGACTACGAGCCGCAGGACCCCGACCTCTCGATCCGCGCCTTCCGCGACGAGGTGCTCAAGCACATGAAGAAGGGCGGCGCGATGGTCGATGTTCGCAGCCCGCAGGAGTACATCGGCGAGCTGATGCACATCCCCGGCTACCCCGACGAGGGCGCGCTCCGCGGCGGCCACATCCCCGGCGCCGCGAACGTCCCGTGGTCCCGCGCTGCCGCCGAGGACGGCACGTTCAAGTCGCGCGAGGAGTTGGAGGCGATCTACCTCGACGAGCAGGGCCTCGACGCGAAGGAGGACACGATTGCGTACTGCCGTATCGGCGAGCGCTCCAGCCACACATGGTTCGTGCTGAAGTACCTCCTCGGCTTCAAGGACGTCAAGAACTACGACGGGAGTTGGACCGAGTGGGGCAACCTCGTCGGCGTGCCCATCGAGAAGGGCGAACGCGAGGACGGGTGACAGAGGACGGAGGACAGAGGACAGAGGACAGAGGACAGAAACTTATCCCTGACCCATCGCGCCCGTAGAGACGCAGCATGCTGCGTCTGGCCGAACCGCCCCCGCCCCATCCGAAGGCGTCGAACGACATGAACGAGAAGCTGCAAGAGGCCGTCGAGAACTTCCAGATGCTGGACCCGCAGCTCCGGCTGGAGATGCTGCTGGACTACGCGAACGCGCTGCCCCCGCTCCCCGAGCGGCTCCATGCCCAGCGCGACGCCGGGCTCGGCCGCGTCGTGGAGTGCCAGTCGCCGGTCTACCTCTTCACCTCCGTCGACGACGGCACCGTCCGCCTCTTCGCCGACGTGCCCGAGCAGGCGCCGACCGTGCGCGGCTTCGTCTCCCTCCTCGTCGACGCGCTCGACGGCGCGCCGCCCGCCGAGGTCGCCGCCGTGCCGGACGACCTCCTCCGCCAGCTCGGCATCGCGCAAACGCTCGGGATGACGCGGCAACGCGGCCTCGGCGCCGTCCTCCACCGCATCAAGCACGCCGTCGCCGAAGCGGCGTAGCTGCGCGACTCCGCAGGCACAGCACACTGTATAAACGGCCGGCCGAGGCCGTGCAGGCGCCGGCGGCACCGGTCTGTTACAGGAGCGCCATGGCGTCGCCGTACGAGTAAAAGCGATACCCGCGCGCCACCGCATCCCGGTACGTCTCCATCGTCAGTTCGTACCCCGCGAACGCGGCGACGAGCATGAGGAGCGTCGAGCGGGGGAGGTGGAAATTGGTGATGAGGCGGTCCACGGCGCGGAACCGGTACGGGGACTGGATGAAGATGTCGGTCCAGCCGCTGCCAGCGTGGACGCGGCCGTGCTCGTCGGCCACGCTTTCTAGCGTGCGGACGGTGGTGGTGCCCACTGCCCAGACCGCGCTGCCGCGGGCACGAGCGGCGTTGACGGCGTCGGCGGCCTCCGGCGGGACGCGGTACCACTCCTTATGCATCGGGTGGTCGGCCGGGTCGTCCACCTCCACGGGGCGGAACGTGCCCACGCCCACGTGGAGCACTAGCCGGGCCAGCTCTACCCCCGCCTCTTGCAGCCGCTCGATCAGCTCCGGCGTGAAGTGCAGGCCCGCCGTCGGGGCGGCCACCGAGCCCCGTTCGCGCGCGTAGACCGTCTGATACCGGTCCCGGTCGTCCTCGGTGACCTCCCGTTTCATGTACGGTGGAAGCGGCATCTCGCCGTAGCGAGCGAGCGCGTCCTCCACCGCGAGCGCGCTGCGCAGGCGCACCACGCGTTCGCCGCTGGGAAGGACCTCCACGACCTCGACCGACATCTCGGGCGAGACGTCGATCACGCGGCCGGGGCGCATCTTGGTCCCCGGGCGGACGAGGGCCGTCCAGAGCGATTCGTCCTCCCCCGGGTGCAGGAGGAGCACCTCCGCCTCGCCGCCGCCGGAGCGCCGGCCCCGCAGGCGAGCCGGGAAAACGCGCGTCTCGTTGACCACGAGCACATCACCGGGACGAACGTACGCTACGAGGTCCGAGAACAGGCGGTGGGTCCGTTCCCCGCTCTCGCGGTCGATCACCAAGAGCCTGCTCTGATCGCGGCGCTCGGCCGGATGCTGGGCAATCTGATCGGCGGGGAGGTCGTAGTCGTAGTCGGAGGTTCGATGCATGCAAAGACGAGCGGATAGAGGCACAGGGGCGGCAGGGCGCGGGGGCCAACGGGCGGACCAGCCCGGCAAGGTACCGCCCGGAGCGGGGGCGACTCCGACCGGCACCGGTTCCTCGCCGTCATGCGTAACCCTGTCGGGATGGCGTTCCGGGGCGCAGCGGGGGCCCGTCCTCAACGAGAGAGGGCGATAGCGCAGGCTCGGCGCCGTCCTCCACCGCACCAAGCACGCCGTCGCCGAAGTCAAGTATAGCTACTAGCGGAAATGGCGCTCGAAGGCGTCGAAGATGTCCGCACGCAGCGCTTTGCGCCCGGCCTTTGGTCCGCCGTTGATCATAATGACGATTCCGTTCTTCAGGGAACGATCGACGCTGAAGTATGTAGTCACACCGTCCTGTCCGCCCAAGTGGTGCAGCGTGCGCGAGTAGCCGCCCACGTCGCGATCTGGGCTCAGGTGGACCCCGGTGCCGTACCACCCGCCCGCCTCACCGCCACTGTTCTCTTCATTGCCCGTTTCAAGCGGCTGGATGCACGTGCCGGTGTGACAGATCGGGTTGATCGAACCCAGAATCGGCAAGGGCGGGCAGCCCGCATCACTGGTGCAGGATGCGTTCGAGCTTAGCGTTGCGTGCTGGGCAGGGCGGAGCGCTTCGTGCAGATCGTCTGCCGTGAGGCCGCCTCGCCCCACGCCATCCACGCTGACATTCATGACCTCGCGCAAGAAGGCCGCATACTCCACCGGATGGGCCAGCAGACCGCCCGGAAACTTGACCTCGGCGTACTCGACCTCGCATGCGCAGGGCTCGCTGTCGCAGCCGCGTGCGAGATGGTCCATGCTGGCGGATGCGTCAGCGAAGGTGCTCTCGTCCATACCGAACGGCTCCAAAATCTCGGTCTCCAAGAACTCCTCCCCGTTGCGTCCTGTCTCGGCCAGCAACATCGCTTCGGCCAGCGCGAAGCCCCCGCTCGAATACTTCCACTTCGTGCCGGGCGTGCCAACGATCTCCACGGGATCGGAGCCAATCGGGGTCAGTAGGTCGTCCAGACCGGTCGTCGCGCTGGGGTGAGAGCACTCGGTCCCCGTGGTGGGGCGGTTGAGTCCGGCTGCGTTCTTCAGCAGTCGCCGAATGGAAATCATCTGTGTCGCAGCTACCGCCGCTACGCCCTGAATCCCCTGCACATTGACCCATACGCTCACCAGGCTGCCGGCGTGGCCGGACGCCGTATCGCTCACTTTGCGGCCCAGCCCGAACTCGCCGTGCAGCCGTGCCCCTTTCACCATGCCCAGCCCGGCGACGAACTTGGATAGCGAGGCCGCCTGATAGATCGTCTGGCCGTCTGTCTCGATGCCCGCAGCTCGGTCCTGATAGCCGTAGTGGCCCCGCAGTAGCGTAGGCACGCCGTCCTCGAACACCACGACCGTCGCGCCATCGGCCCCGTGATGTTCCAAGGCTTCGTCGATGGAGACCCCGCTCGCCCCGTCGATCTGAATGTCCTGCGTCATCGCTTGAAAGCGCGTGGCCTCATCGAGCACAGGCCCGCCGCTTCCCGAGCATCCAGCGACGAGGAGAACCAAGCAACCTCCCAGCATCACGTTCTTCATGTGACCCTCCGTAAGCGACGGCCGCGACCGCGCACATAGGTTTACTATAAACAAATAATTACACTCTATTATAACGTGCCGACCTGTGCGAAGTGCGTCGGGTATTGACTACCCAAGCACGAGGCGCAGCCAGCGGTCGAGGTAGGCCGTCGCGCCGGGCAGGAGGGGGATTGCGCCGACGCCGACGGCCTCCACCGCCGTCCACAGCTTGCTCGCGGCGAACGCGCCCGGCGCGGGCTCGCGGTATGGGAAGAGTGCGACGGCCTGCTCGACGGTCCGCTCCCCCGCCGCGCTCACGATCGCGTCGCGGTAACGGTGGAGGTCGCCGAGGGCGGGCTCGGGCGGGCCGGGCGCGCCGTGCCGCCGGGCGTACCCGGTGCTGTCGTCACGGCGGTACTTCGCGTCGAGCACGAAGCGGCGCGTGGTGCCGTCCCGCTCGATGGTCAGCAGCACGTCGGGGCGCTGCGCGAGGAGGCCGGCGCGGGCGGGGAAGCGCGGGTTGTACGTCACCGTCACCCGCCGCCCGTCGGCTTCGAACGCGACGCCGTGCCGCCGCCCGCGCCGCAACAGGAACCGGATGCCGCGGTGCTCGGCGCGGAAGAAGTCGTGCGGGGAGATCGGCCGGTCCAGCACGCGGGCCACGGCGCGGACGACGGTGAGGTAGGCCCACACCTCGTAGAGTGCCCACAGGTCGTTCGTCGCGTGCGGGACGGGGCCGTCGGCGAGGCGGAGGCCGAGCGTGAGCGACTGACAGGCGGCGTGGGCTTCGGCGTAGCCGGGCGCGGTGAGCAGGCGTGGCGTCGGCGCCGGCGGCGGGCCGGGCGAGGCAGCGGCGAGCGGCGCGAGCCGGAGAAGTCGGGCGAGGCGGGCTTCGGTGTCGGCGAGGTCGGCGAGCACGCGGCGGCGGCGGGCCGAGGCCGGGCCACGGGACTCGTCGGCGTGGAGTTCGGCAAGCGTGCGGCGGGCGGCGGCGGTGCGGGCGCGGAGCCAGCGGTGCTCGGACGTATCGAGCGTGGCGCGGGCGAGGCGTTCCGTGAGGCGGGCGCGGACGGGCACGCCGGACCGGAGCGCCTGCACAGGACCGGCACCGCGCCCCTGCCGGACGGCGGCACGCAGCGAGGCATCGGGCCGCTGCACGCGCTCGGCGCGGACGAGCGTCGGCTCGCGGAGGAGATCGCGGCGGGGGTGCGCGGCGATGTGGTCGAGCGCGGCTTCGAGCGTGGGGAGCGCGCGGCGGACGAGCGTCAGCCACGTCGCCCGGCGCGGCGGGGCCGAGGTCGCGACGGCAGGCGACGCCGTCGCGCGGAGATAGTCCAGCGCGAGCCCGGCGAGGGCTTCGTCCACCTCGTCGCGCATCGCCTCCACGTCCGCCCACGCCGCCTTTGTCGGCTCCACGTCCACCTCGAACGCGACCTCCTCCTCCCCATCGACGGCGATGACGAACGTGCTCCGCCCAATCTGCCCGCCGAAATTGACCGTGCCCGCGACGACGCGCCCGCCGTCCTCCCGCGCGAGGCCGCCCACGACTACGGGGTCGCGGTGCCGGATCTCGACCACTCCGTGCGGGCTCGCAGCGAACAGGCGGTACGTCGTCTGCTCGGCCAACCGGAGCGGAGCGCCGGCTACGACGGGCATGCCGTTCGCTTCGACGTGCGGCGCCGCGTCGGTCCGAAGCGGGCGTACGGCGAGGACGCCGGGCGGAGCCGTGGCGTCGGGCGGAGCGGTGGGGCCGCTCCAGGTCAGCCGAACGCGATTGGTGGTGATGGAGAACAGCGGGGGCATGGGAAATCGGGCGTGAGAAAGCGCGCGTTCTCCCCGAACAGGCGGTCGCCCAAATCGGTTGCACCAGAGTCCCCCCGTCCGTAACTAAGGACCCCGCCCGCTCCTCCCCTCCATGCTCCCTGCCTCCGACCCGCCAGCCCCTCGCGGACCGTCGCTCCACCTCAAGTTGGAGGACGGGCGGCCGGTCCTGCTCCGCCCGGTCCTGCCGGAGGACGCACCGCTGATCCAGCAAGGGTTGGAGCGGCTGTCGGCCGCCTCCCGGACCTCGCGCTTCTTCGCCCCGGTGTCCCACCTCTCCGACGCCCAGCTCGACTACCTCACCCACGTCGACCAGGTGAACCACGTCGCGTGGGGCGCGCTCGACCTCTCGACGGACGAGGTTCTCGGGCTCGGCATCGGCCGGTTCGCGCGGCTGCCGTCCGAGCCCGAGGTCGCCGAAGTCGCCCTCGCCGTCGTCGATGCATCGCAAGGGCATGGGCTCGGGAGCCTCCTGTTCGGCGTGCTCTACTGCCTCGCCCGCGCGCAGGGCGTGACCGCGTTCCGCGCCGTCGTCATGCCGCACAACCAGGGCCTCGTCGAGCGCCTCCGCGCGATCGGCGGGGTCGTGCACCACGAAGAGGGGCAGGTGCTCATCGACGTGCCCGTCGTGACCGACACCGACCTGCTGCCGTCCACGCCCGAAGCGGACGGCCTCAAGCGCGTACTCCGCATGGTGGAAGCGGCGCTCGCCGAGGCGTGAGTTACTCCCAGAACGACGCGAACCCGTCGGCCAGCAGCCGGTCCGTCATGAGCGCGAGGCGGGCGGCGGTGCGGGGATAGCGCGCCGCAGGCATCACCGGCGGGCGACCGCTGCGCTCCCACGCTTCGATCCGCTCGCGCACGTCATCGTCCAAGCGGAGCGGCGTGCCGTCGGAGGCCCAGCCCAGGAGCGCGAAGAGGGCCTGCCGGACGCTGCGGCTGCCCCCGGCGATGCGCGGCAGCAGCTTCATGAACAGGGCGAGGTCGAGCGGGTCAACGGCCTCGCCGTCGCGGGTGCGGAAGGCGTCGGGCGTTTCCGCCGCGTGGAGGACGAAGAGCGCCGCCTCGTCGCGCAGCCGGTAGCCGACGCCGAGCCCGGCGGGCGCGAGCAGCCCGTTCGCCTCCGTCAGCACGGCGACGACGCGCTCGACCTTCGCGGCCACCCGCTCCGAGAGATCGGCGAGCCCGCCGAGGGTGAGGGCACGTGGTCGCCACGCCGCGACGGGCCACGGCTCCGGCGGCGACATTTCCTCCTGCGGCGACACCTTGCGCCACGTCCCGAGGTCCACGTCGGAGAGTTCGAGCGTGAACGCGCGGTCGAGCACCTTCCGGCTGAACCCGTACGCGCTCTCGTCCATGTTCACCGTCCCGACGAGCCCGAGGTTCGGCGGCAGCGTCACAGCGCGGTCGGCGAGAAGCGGTGCGCTCTCGAACCCGCCGCCGGGCGCGAGGCGGCGGCTCTCGATCCGGCTCAGCACTTCGGCGAGGTAGTGCTCGGGCCGGGCGAGGTTCATCTCGTCGAGCACGGCGACGGTGAAGCCCCCGCGCTCGGCGGCTTCGCGGGCGACGGTGAGGAGCGCGCCGGGCCGGAAGTCGCCCTGCAGATCGGTGTAGCCGAGCACATCGGCGCTGTCGGTCCAGTCGGGGCGCACGGGGATGACGTGGGCGGTTCCGCCCGTGGCCTCCGCCACGAGTACGGGGAGCCGGCTCTTCCCGACGCCCGTCACCCCGGCGAGGATCACGAGCGGCTTCGTCCGCAGCGCCGTCACATACGCCGCGATCTGCCACGGCTGATACACGAACCCCCGCGCCGCGACGGCGTCGATCAGCCGTTCCAGCGCCGCCGCTCGGTCCCACTCCGCCAGTTCGGGCTGATAACCGCTCGCCGGCTCGCCGACGACCGAGGCGGGCTCCTCGCCCCGCTGCGCCTGCCGGAGCCGCTCGAACGCCGCCATCAGCTCGTCGAAGCTGCGGCCTTCGCGGGCGCGGACGAGGAACTCCAGCACCTTCCCGTCGATGCTCGGGAGCGGGTGGACGACGCGCTGCGCGACGGCGCGGAACTGCCGGTCGGGGTCGTCGAGGTCCGGGTACTCGTCGAGCACGGTGAGCTTGCCGGCGAAGGCGTCGTAAGCCACCCAC
The DNA here is from genome assembly GCA_039944855.1 of Rhodothermales bacterium. Taxonomy (NCBI): domain Bacteria; kingdom Pseudomonadati; phylum Rhodothermota; class Rhodothermia; order Rhodothermales; species Rhodothermales bacterium. Next base: position 8,253 of record JBDUXZ010000019.1, read on the forward strand.
GCCTCCTCGCTCAGCCGGACGAGCGGGCGGACGCGGACACGGTGCGGGTAGTGGCCGCCCGGCACGAGCGCCGTCGCGTCCTCGAACGGTGGACTCGTCACTTCGTAGAGCCCGGCGATGACGCGGCGGCCCGGGAGGTACGCCACGATCCGGTCGCCCGGCCGAACCGCCTGCATCGCCTGCCGCCCCACGCGCCGCACGGCGAACGTGCCGGCGCGGTCGTAGACCGGGAAATTGTCGGGAGGGACGGACCAGAGCCAGTAAGCCATCGGAGAGCGAAATGGGAGGCGGAGGGTCGCGCGGCGGCGCCCGGTTCGGACGGGCCGCGCCCGGCCGGGATCGGACGCAACGCCGTGAAGATAGGCGAGGCTCCACGAACGGAGGCCGCGCCGGGCCGACGGGGCTTGTCCTGCGTGCGGCACGGCGTTACCATTGCTCCTTCTCCTCAACCCATCCCACGGCCTCCCTATGCTGCACCTGCGCTCCCGTTTCCTCCCCGTGCTCTGCCTCGGCACCCTCCTCCTCGCCCTCCCCGCCTGCGACTCCGACGATCCGGTCGACCAAGACAGCATCGTCGTGATCGCGCAGGACACGCCCGAACTGAGCATCCTCGTCCAGGCCCTCACCGAAGCGAACCTCGTGACGGCGCTCAACGGCACCGGCCCGTTCACGGTCTTCGCTCCGACGGACGCCGCGTTCGAAGCCTTCCTCGACGAGCGCGAGATCACGGCCGCGCAGCTCCTCGCCCGGCCCGACCTCGCCCAGATCCTGCGCTACCACGTCGTCCAGACGGCCGCGCTCTCGTCCGACCTCACCGACGGCCAGACCCTCACGACGCTCGAAGGCAGCACGCTCGAAGTCGACATCGACGGCGACACGATCTCGCTCATCGGCGAGACCAACACCGTCACCGTCACGACGGCCAACATCGAGGCGAGCAACGGCGTCGTCCACCTCGTCGACGACGTGCTCCTCCCGGCCGACCTCATCGGCGACGGCCCGCTCGCCGACGCGGCGACGAACCCCGGCACGTGGACGTTCGTCGAGACCGACGGCGCGAAGTGCCGCGACGGCTCCGACACCGGCTTCGGCGTCCGGCTCCAGGAAGGCGCCGAGAACCTCATGATCTACCTCGAAGGCGGCGGCGCGTGCTTCAACGAGCAGACCTGCGGCAGCAATCGGTCGAGCTTCGATGCGAACGACTTCGCAGCTCTCGCGGCAGCGCGCGGGAACGCCGGCATCTTCAACACCACGCTGAGCGGTAACCCCGTCAGCGCGTGGAACATGGTCTATGTCCCGTACTGCACAGGCGACGTGCAAGGCGGCAACGCGCCGAACGCCGTCGTGCCCGGCGTGCCCGGCATGCAGCAGTTCGTCGGCCACCGGAACGTCGGGCTCTACCTCGACATCCTCGACCGCTACCTAGAGGACGCGGACCAAGTGCTCCTGACCGGCGCGAGCGCGGGCGGCTTCGGCACGCTCGTCAACTTCGCCCAGGTCGCCGACACGTTCGAGGGCGCCGACCTCACGCTCTACGACGACTCCGGCCCGGCCTTCTTCGCCGACGACGTGTTCAGCCCCCAGCTCGGCGGCGCGTTCGTCGCGCTCTACAACTTCCCCGCCTCCTTCCCCGCCGACGCCGCCCCGCTCTTCGCGCCCGACGGCCTCCAAGGGATCTACGCCTACTACGACGCCCGCTACCCGGACGCGAACTTCGGCCTCTCGTCGTACCTCGAAGACCAGACGATCCGGTTCTTCTTCGGCTTCGGCCAGCCTGACGGCACGATCACCGGGCCGGAGTACGAGGCCGGACTCCTGGACCTCAACGCTATGGCGCCGGAGAGTTGGAAGGTGTACTACGCCCCCGGCACGGCGCACACCTTCATCGGCGCCGACGCGACCTACTTCGGCACCTCGGAGGGCGTCGCGCTCAACAGCTGGCTCGGAGCGCTCCTCGACGGTGACGCCCCCGACGTAATCCCCGTCACGCCGTAACCGGCAGCCCACGGATCGCGCTCGCCGCGCTTCGCGACCCCGCTCTGGATTCGTCCGGGGCGGGGTTTTCTGTGGGCCCCCGGCGGAACGCGCACGCGCTGAGGCTCTTACAACAGGCTCGGTGCCATAGCGTTGGCACCGCTGGATCGTATGCTGCCGCGTTCGCCCTCTCCCAAGCCTCCCCCCGCCCGATGGCCATCACGAAGATCGACACGCCGTTCCGCCTCGACGCCCCGTTCCGGCCGATGGGCGACCAGCCCGGCGCGATCGCCGAGCTGACCGAGGGCGTCTTCCGCGGCGACCGCTACCAGACGCTCCTCGGCGCGACGGGCACGGGCAAGACCTTCAGCGTCAGCCACGTCGTCCAGAACGCGGGTAAGCCGACGCTCGTCATCTCGCACAATAAGACGCTCGCGGCCCAGCTCTACGCCGAGCTCCGCTCGTTCTTCCCGAACAACGCCGTCGAGTTCTTCATCTCGTACTACGACTACTACCAGCCCGAGGCGTACATCGTCTCCTCGGACACGTACATCGAGAAGGACCTCGCCATCAATGAGGAGATCGACCGGCTCCGGCTCCGCGCCACGTCGGCGCTCGTGAGCGGGCGGCAGGACGTGATCATCGTCGCGTCGGTGTCGTGCATCTACGGCCTCGGCGACCCGAAGGAGTACAAGGCGCAGATCGTCCAGGTCAGCCCCGGCGCCGTCGTCCCGCGCGACGAACTCCTGCGGAAGCTGGTCAACATTTTCTATACGCGCAACGACATCGAGTTCGAGCCCGGCATGTTCCGCGTGCGCGGCGACGTCGTCGAGATCTTCCCGGCCTACCTCGAAGACCTCGCCTACCGGATCTCGATGTGGGGCGATGAGGTCGAGTCCGTCGCCACGTTCGACCCGGTGACGGGGCAGGAGAAGGCGAAGGAGAACCTCCTCACGATCTACCCCGCGAAACACTTCGTCACGCCGAAGGACCAGATCGACCGCTCGATCGCGAGCATCGAGGAGGAGCTGCGGTGGCGGCTCGCCGTGCTCCGCAACGAGGGCAACATGATCGCGGCGCAGCGGCTGGAGCAGCGGACCGTCTTCGATATCGAGATGATCAAGGAGATCGGCTACTGCTCGGGGATCGAGAACTACTCGCGCCACATGGACGGCCGCGCGCCCGGCACCCGCCCCTACTGCCTGCTCGACTACTTCCAGCAGAGCGTCGGCGACGAATGGATGATGGTGATCGACGAGAGCCACGTCACGATCCCGCAGGTGCGCGGGATGTACAACGGCGACCGCGCCCGCAAGCTGAACCTCGTCGAACACGGCTTCCGCCTGCCGTCGGCGCTCGACAACCGGCCGCTGACGTTCGAGGAGTTCGAGAACTTCCACCACCGTGTCCTCTTCGTCAGCGCCACGCCCGCCGACTACGAGTTGGAGCAGAGCGAGGGCATCGTCGTCGAGCAGATCATCCGCCCGACCGGCATCCTCGATCCCGAGGTCGATGTCCGCCCCGTCGACAACCAGATCGACGACCTCCTCGACGAGATCCGCACGCGTGTCAACCGGAACGAGCGCGTGCTCGTGACCACGCTTACGAAGCGGATGAGCGAGGACCTGACCGACTACCTCGACAGCTTCGGCGTCCGCGTCCAGTACCTCCACTCTGACATCGATGCGCTCGCCCGCGTCGACATCCTCCGCGACCTCCGCCTCGGCGAGTTCGACGTGCTCGTCGGCGTAAACCTCCTGCGCGAGGGGCTCGACCTCCCCGAAGTCTCGCTCGTCGCGATCCTCGACGCCGACAAAGAGGGCTTCCTCCGCTCCGAGCGCTCGCTGATCCAGACGGCGGGCCGTGCCGCACGCAACGCGAACTCGCGCGTGATCATGTACGCCAACAAGGTCACGGACTCGATGCAGCGGATGATGGACGAGACCGAGCGCCGCCGCGAGATCCAGCAGGCCTACAACGAGGAGCACGGCATCACCCCGACGACCGTCACGAAGTCCACGGACCAGATCCGCCGCGGCACTGCGATCGCCGACCACAAGCCGGCCCACGACGAGCGGCGCGACGTGCAGTACTACGCCGGCCCCGACCAGCTCCCCCGCGTCGCCGACCCCGTGGTGAAGTACCTCACCGACGACCAGAAGCGCGACCTCGTCGCCCAGCTCACGCGCGAGATGGAGACGGCCGCGGAGAACCTCGAGTTCGAGAAGGCCGCCGAGCTCCGCGACTCGATCGCTCAGATCGAAGGCGAACTCGCGGCCTGACGCCGTATGTTGGAGCCATGCTCGACCTCACACCCCACCGAGAAGCCATCGCCGACTTCGCCCGCCGCTGGAAGGTGAAGGAGCTGGCGCTGTTCGGCTCCGCCCTCCGCGACGACTTCGGGCCGGAGAGCGACGTGGACCTCCTCGTCACGTTCGAGCCCGACGCTCCGTGGAGCCTGTTCGACATCGTCACGATGCAGGACGAATTGGTCACCGTGTTCCAGCGGCCGGTGGACCTCATATCGCGCCGTGCCGTGAGGCGAAGCAAGAACCCGCTTCGCCGGGCGTCCATCCTCGACTCGGCCCGCACGATCTATGAAGCACGTCCGCGTCACGCTGCTTGATGTCTATCAAGCGGGACAGCTCGCCCTAGACTTCGCGCGCGATGTGCCCAGTGCCGCGGCCCTCCAGGACGACCTCAAGACGAGGGCGGCTGTGCTGCACCAACTCCTCGTCCTCGGAGAGGCCGTCAAGCGACTGCCGGATTCCTTTCGCGCAGGTCACCCTGCGATCCCGTGGAGGCAGATGAGCGGACTGCGCGACGTGCTGATCCACGCCTATGACGCCGTGGACGAGGAGGAAGTCTGGCGCGTCCTCCAGCACGATCTCCCCACTGTGCTGGCCCAACTCGAACCCCTGCTCCCGCCTATCCCGGAGTGACGCGACGCCGCCCCACTACCACCGGAGCGCGAGGTCGAGCGTCGGCAGGATGCCGGCGTCGTAGACGTCGAGTGGAACGCGGCCGAGGCGGGTCTGCCCGGTGAGCGTGCGCCGGAGGACGGCAGTCGACTCGCGCGTGACGGCGTTGTCGGTGTCGAGCACGTTCCGCACGGCGAGGCTCAGCGAGGCCGTCGTGCCTCCCCACCGACGGCGGGCGGTGAGGCGGAGGTCGAGCCGCGAGATCGGGTCGAGCCGGTCCGCTTCGCGGAACCGTTCGGCGAGCGGATTCGGCGCGCCGGAGGCGACGGTCCACGCCGTCGCGAGCCAGAGGCCGGGCAGGATCGGGCCGTCGGCGAGGAAGGTGGCCTGGAGCCGGCGGTCCCAGTCGGCGGCGAACGGCTCGCCGCCGCCGAGCGCGGGGTGCTGGAGCTCGACGCGGGCGAGGGCCGCGCTCGCGCCGAGGCTCCACGGGCGGACGGGGACGCGGACGAGCGCTTCGAGCCCGCGCGCTCGGCTGTCCACGTCGGGCAGCCACGGGAACTGGAGTACGGTCCGGTTGGCGAGGTCGCGAATCGACCGGTCCTCGATGTGGAGCCACTGCCCCCGCGTCCGCTTGACGTAGCCCGTGAGCTGCGCCGTGACGCCGCCCGCGCCGACATCGACGGTCGCCTCAGCGAGATCAGCCTCCGTCACCGTCTCGCCGTCGTCGGAGAGCACCCACGCGGCGGCCCCGACGGCGTCGCCGAGCGTGAGCCGGTGGAGGAACTGCGCGCTCCGCCCGACCGCGCCCGAGACCGCGAGCCCCGGCGCGAGGTCGAAGCGGGCGCGGACGCGGGGGCTGAGACGGACGCCGCCGGCCGAATAGAGGTGGGTCCGCAACCCGGCGGCGAGGTCGAGCGCGGGGAGCACCCGCCCGCTCCACTCGGCGTGGAGGTCGAGCCGCGTCGCCGTCTGATCGGCGACGAAAACTTGGCGGTTGGCGGCGGTCTCTTCGTAGCGCTGACGGTAGAGGTGGAGGCTGTAGCCGCCCGAGGCGAGCCCGCCGCCGAGCACCACGTCGAGGCGCTGCGCTACGATCCCCTCGCGCAGCTCGTTGTCGTAGCCGAGCGTGTCGACGAAGGCGGCGAGCGGGTTGATGCGGTCGGGGTTGAACGTGAAGTCGCTCTGGCCGAAGCGGGCGTCGTAGGCGCTGCCGCCGAGGCGGGAGTGGAGGACGAGGCGGGGCGAGAGCGGGCGCTGGTCGAGCAGGCTCGCCGCCCGGCTCCCCCACCGGTTCCGCGTCGCCACGGGGCGACGGCTGGGCGGCGTGCCGTCGTCCTCGCCGCTGAAGAATCGCTGCGCTTCCAGGCTCGTGTCGTCGCCGCCCGCGTAGACCGTCACGGCGGTCCGCCCGCCGCCGGCGCGCTCGTCCGCACCGCCGACGTGGAGATCCCAGAACGACGCGCTCGTGGTCTGCACCTCGACGACGCGGGAGAGCACCTCGGCCGTCGCGACCGGGAGCGGACTCGTCCGGCGCACGGCGCCGAGCCCCTCTTCCACGAGCGCATCGCCGACCCACGGGGACGCGCCCAGGAGCGACGTGCGCCCGCCGACGAGGACGGTCGTCCGGCCCGGCCGCAGCGGGACGGCGACGGCGCCTCGGGCAGCGAGGCTGGACACGCCGAACTCCACCGACGGCCCGCGCGGCGAGCCCGTCGCCGTGACGTACTCGACGGCCCCGCCCGGCGCAACCGCGACGCGCGCGGGTGCCACCCCGACGTAGAGCGCGACGGCGCGGAGCGCATCGCTGTTGAACGCATCGACGAGGCCGAACAGGTGGCGCGGGCTGTAGACTGGAACGCCGTCGAGCCGGACTTCGAACGCATCACTCGGACTGCCGCGGACGATCGGGCCGTCGTCGAAGGCGACCGACGGGGCGACGGACGGCAGCACGTCGAGCGCGCGGAGCCCACCTCCTTCGCCGACGGCATCGTAGAGCCCCGGCCGGAGCCGCGCCGCCCACGCCGTATCGACGGGAGCCGAGAATGTGAGCGCGTTCACCACGACGGCCGGGTACGTCCCCGCCTCGGGCCGAAGCCGGAACGAGAGGGCGTCTCCGCGCGGCGCGGCCGTCTCCGGGTCGTATCCGACGAACGAGGCCGTGAGCGCCGGGAGCGGCGCCGCGTCGTCGGCCCGGAGCGAGAGGACGAACGCGCCACCCTCGTCCGCGACGACGCCGCGCCGTCCGCCGTCCCACGTCACGGTCGCGAACGGGAGCGGCTCGCCGGTCTCGCCGTCGAGAACGCGCCCGCGCACGATGCGGTCGCGCTGCACCGCCGTCGGGTTCGACGCGGGAACGAGCAAGATCCGTCGCCGCTCGACGTCTGTTTCGACGCCGATGCCCTGCGGCGCGACAGCGCGAGCGAGGGCATCGGGCAGCGCTCCCGGGTCGGTCCGGAGTCCGACACGCTTGCCCGCCACGAGCGCGTCGGCGTAGAGAAAGCGCCAGTCCGTGCGGCGCTCCACGTCCTCAATCACGTCGCGCAGGCGGGCGTCGTCGTACGTCAGCGTCTGCGCCTGCACCGCGCTCCCGAGCAGCGCGGCCAGCCCGATGAGCGCGCCGAGCGCGTGGCGACGGGCCGTCACGGGCGGAGGAATTGATACCCGCCGCTGCCGTCCCGCTCGAACCGTCCGCCGAGGATCGTCCCGAGGTCGCCGAGCGTCTGCGCCGCGCTCTCCAGCACGATCACGCCCGAGATGGATTCCCGCGCCGCGTCGGCCGGCAGCACGATGGCGATGCCGAAATGCTGGGCGAGTTCGTCAGCCACGCGGCGGACGGGTTCGCGCTCGAACACGATCTCGCCGCGTTGCCAGTCGAGGAAGGTATCCGCGCTCGCGGTCGGGAGCACGCGGACGCCCGCCGTGCCGGCCTCCGCCGCCTCGCCCGCGCCGAGCACGACGGCTTCGGCGTCGGCGCGCACCTCGACCCGGCCTTCTTCGACGAACACCTCGACGACCTCGCCCCACGTGCTCACATCGAACCGCGTCCCGAGCACGCGAACGGCGGCAGGGCCGGCTTCCACGGTGAACGGAGCATCGGGGTCGTGAGCGACGTCGAAAAATGCTTCGCCCTTTAACCGGTACGTCCGCTCATCGTCGAGACGGATGAGCCAACTGTTGGGCCGGAGCGTGACTGTCGACCCGTCGGACGCTTCCCATGTCACGATGTCCGTCGTAGCAACGGCTACGAGTTCGGGGCGAGACTGGACAAACCAGGCCCACACACCGAAGCCCACGAGAACGACGGCCGCGACCGCCCACCGCATCACGCGCGGGCGGACGAGGCGCAGCGGCGGACGATCCGAATAGCCGGACGGCGCGGTCCCGATCTCGGCCGCGATGCCCGCCCACAGCCTGTCCGCCTCGCCCGCGTCGGGCGCTGCCGGCGCGGGCTGCACGGAGCGGAGCGCGTCGTGCAGCGCGTCCGAACCGTCCGCCGCCTCGCCCGCGTCGAGGCGGCGGGCGAGGCGGAGGTCGCGGTCGTTATCGGGGAGCGGTGTGGACACAGCGGCAAGATAGGAGGGGCCGCGTCCGGGCTGGCGAGGCCGACCCGGACGCGGCGAGAATCCCTACGGGTTGAGGACCGTCGCGCCATCGCCGAGCGAGACCCGGTAGACGCCCCGGAGCCCGATGATGCGGAAGAGCGCGCGGCCGTTCGCTTCGAGCTCGATCGTACCCTCGACGGTGCGCGTCCGGGTCTGCCCGTTGCGCTCGACTTCCATCGTGAGCACGTACGCGAGCTCGCCGACGGCCATGTAGCCCATCCCGTCATCGCCGGCGCGGATCTCGATGCCCTGACCGCTCAGGTCGACGGAGAACGTGCGGGAGCCTGATCCACCGGGACCCGTCCGAGCGTGCGTCCCGCTCCGCTGCTGGCGGCCCGAAAGAATCGCCGGGCCCTCGCTGGTGAGGTCCGACAGCGTCCACCGGCCGACCTGCTCGAACACGGACTCGCTGCTGAACTCGCCGCGGTTGATCAGCACGGAGCCCTCGCGGGTGCCGCCGAAGGCGACGGAATCGACGGTGTCCCAGTTCGCGGCGGGGCGCGGGATGAAGCCGCCGTCGGCGTCGCGGTACTGGTACGAGAGGCGCGAGGCGTAGCTCTTCTGCACGCGGTCGGTCTCGACGCTGCACGTGTACGCGACGACGTGCGTGCCCGTCTCCGCGTTGTAGGTCAGGCTGTACTCGCCGCCCCGGCAGCGGGCGCGGCCGTCGCGGTGGCCGGGCACCGAGCGCGGGCCGTCGGCGAGGCCTTCGTCAGTTACAGACGAGGTGAGGTCGCGGGCCGAGGCGAAGAGGCCACCACCGTCTTCAGCGAGGGCGTCGGCGACGATCTGCGTCGCTTCGGTGACCTCGGCATCGGTGAGGTCGGGCGCGTTGGCGTCGTCGGGTTCGATCGAGGCGTCGCACGCTGCGAGCGTGAGGGCCACGCCGAGGACGAGCGCGAGGGAGCGGAGGGAGGCGAAGCGTGTCATGGGTTCATCGGGTTGATGGAGGTTGCAAGGGGGATCGACGGTCGCCCGTCACTCCCACTACACGGTGCGCGCCGTCGTCCCCCTATTCGTCTGTTCAACTTTTTTCCGTACGCGGTATCGGCTCGTCCAAAAACGGAGCGAGGTGGGCTCGGATCGCCTTCAGCGCGTGCGCCATCTGATGCTCTACGGTGCGGGGGCTCACGTCCATTACTTCGGCCGCCTCGCGGTGCGTCAGCCCATCGGTGAAGCAGAGCGCGAACGTCTCACGGCGGCGCTCCGGGAGGGCGGCGACGGCTTCGGCGAGCGCCCGGCGGAGGTCGGCGAGCGCGGCCGGATCGCCCTCCCGCTCCCCGGCCAACTCGAAATCGGGCAGCGACTCGGTGCGGCCGTGGTCGCGGAGGTGGTTCAGCCCGCGCGTCAGCCCGATGCGGAAGAGCAGGCCCCGGAGCGACTTGGTTTCGTCGATGCGGTCGCGGTGCTCCCAGAGCCAGACGTACGCTTTCTGCGCCACGTCCTCGGCGGCAGCAGCGTCGAGTCCCCGGCGGCGGAGCGCGCGGAGGAAGTCGGCGTGGGTGGCATCGAAGAAGCGGCGAAACGCCGTGCGATCTCCGTCGCGGATGCGGGCTGCCGTACGCCGCGCATCTTCCTCCGACGCACGCTCGCGCCCCGTGCTCGCCAGCAACACGGCGAGCCACACGGCAGAGACGAGGGAGGCAGACGCAGGCATGCCGCCAAGATACTCGCCCGACCGATCCGGTCGCTCAGCGCGCGACAGCGATCCGCCGTGCGGCCGTCCGCCCGCCCGCGCGGAGCGTGACGATGTAGACCCCGCTCGCGGCTCCGGCGGCGTCCCACATCACCTCCTGTTCTCCGGCCGGGAGCACGGCATCCACGAGCGTGGCGACGCGGCGGCCGAGCACGTCGTGAACGGTGAGCGTCACCGGCCCCGCCTCGGACAGCGCGAACGGGATACGCATCGAGGAAGCGGCGGGGTTGGGATAAGCCGGTGCGAGCGCGAACGCCAACGCACCTTCTGGCTCGATCTCGCCACTCACAGGCAGAGGCGCAGCGCTGCGGTAAGCACCCTGGTTTGTGCCAGCCCACAGGTACCCCGCTCGGTCGATGAACAGGACCGATACGGATCGCTCCTCAAGGCCATCGTTGGCGAGCGTCCACGTCTGGCCGCCGTCACTGCTCCGGTAGACGCTACCGCTAGCGGCAAAGACGGCATCGCTCGCATCCACAATGAGGTCGCTTACACGCTCTTCAAGCCCGGTCAGCGTCCATGTTTGCCCAGCGTCGTCGCTTCGGTAAACCCCCTCGCTTAGATCTCCTTCGTAGCCATCCACGCTTGCGTACACGGCCCCGTCTGTGTCTACGATGATCGCATTGACGTTCGTTCCGTTGAGACTCGTCGAGGTCCACGTCCTCCCGTCATCGAACGAGCGGGACACGCCGCCGACACCGCCCTCGAACGTTCCGACCATTCCCGCATACAGGGTCTCGTCGGGACCGGCTGCTACGTCGGTGATATAGCCGGCCAGAGTAGCCGTCAGCATCCACGTTTCCTCGTCCTCGGAGCGGTAGACTCGTCCCCCCGATGCTCCGGCCACGACAGTCCCTGTGGACGTCACCGCGAAGGCTATCGCGCGCACAGTTCCAAGACCGGACAGCTCCCAGGTAGCCCCGCCGTCCTCCGACTGATAGGTTCCCCCGTTGGCTACGCCCAGGAGCGTCCCGTTGGACATCGCTGTGAGTACGCGGAGACGGTTATTGTCGCCAATGGGTAGCCCTTCGCCCCCTGTCTCGGCCCATAGCTCGGGGTTCTCGCCCAGCAAATAGATGCCTCTGGTGCCGTACTCCTGATAGGACCCCGCGGCAAAAATGCCTGCATCCGTCTGAGCGAACGCAGACGGAGAGGGCGCACGCTCGAACCCCTCCTCCATCTCCACCCATTCGTCCGTTCCCTCCGACAGACGGTAGATGTGAGACAGCGTGCCTGCGAATGCGTGGGTCCCAGCTCCGGCTTCGGCTAACAGGGCGTAGGCTCCGAATATGCCTTCGCCCGGTTCTGCGAGCCGAGTCCAGGTTACACCATCCTCAGACCTGTAAACCCCTGCTTCAACGTCGTAGCCAAACACGACCGATGCGAGGAGATAGCCGTCCGATGTGACGGCCATGTCGCCCATGAGTTCACCTTCGAGACCGACCACAGCCCACGTAGCTCCTCCGTCTGTAGATCTGTAGACACTCTGGTTTCCCGCGGCGTAGGCCGCACCCCCTATGAAAAAAACGCGACTCACAATCGGCGCATTGCTAACCTGGTTCCAGATGTCGCCACCATCTAGAGTCCTGAAGATTCCAGTTCTAGATGTCAGATATACAGCCCTGTCAGGGCCGAAGGACATATTTATATCTCCAAGTAGATCGACGGAATAGACCTCTTCCCAAATTGTGCCGCTGTCCTCAGAACGATAGACCACGCCCGGGAAGCCGCCCGATGCGGCGAAGATGGCATCCTCCGTAGCTGTGATCGCTGATGCACGCCCGATGTCTGCTCCCATTCGCTCCCACGTTTCACCGGTTGCCGAACGGAAGATGCCTGTCGAGGTCGCAGCGAGTAATCCTCCGCCGGGCTTCTCAGCGAGAGCAAAGACTGTATTGCTCCTGAGCGGGGCATCCACAGGCGTCCATAGCCCACCCTCATCGTCAGATTGGTAAAGCCCATCGCCCACCGAGCCGGCAAGCACCCTTCCTTCGGCAGTGCGAATGAAGGCCAAAATCCGTGGGTCATAAGGCTCAACCCAACCCTCGTTCACTGTCACCCAGGCTTGCGCCTTGAGCGGTGTAGCCATCATTACCCAGAGCATGCAGAATAATAGTGGTCGCATATCGATCCTCCAGCGATTGCTCTGTGTCTGGGTTACGTGACGACTTCTGTCCCAGCTAATCCAATTAAAGCCAGCGACTCCCCTTAGTCAACCCATCTCCTTCTCTCATCCATCCTTTGCGAAGACAGAAGGAACTCAGGCGCGGGACTTGGCGCGGCGCGGACGATCCTGTATTTTCCGTGTCTGCCCACGCCGCAGCTACCCTTTTGAGAGCCATGAAGACCGACATCCACCCCGACTACCACTTCGTCACCGTCAAGCTCGCCGACGGGACCACGTACCAGACCCGTTCGACGATGAAGGGCGACACGTTCAACTCCGAAGTGGACGCGACGAACCACCCCTTCTACACCGGCAAGAAGACGATGGTCGACACCACCGGCCGCGTCGAGAAATTCCGCCGCCGCTACGGCAAGCCGAACGCCGGCAACGAGGACGCGACGGAAGCGACGACCGAAGAGAACGCGTAGTACGCGCGCTCTTCCCGAGTCTTCGGGACTCGTCCCTTCGAGGCGGCTCGCCAGACGGCGGGCCGCCTCGTCGTGTCTACGGCTCCAGCACCACCTTCCCCACGTTCTGCCGGCTCTCGATATAGCGGTGCGCCGCGGCGGCCTCGGCGAGTGGGAAGGCGCGGTCCACGTGCGGGCGGATCTCGCCGCGCTCGTAGTAGCGCAGCAGCTTCCGGCTCCACTGCGCCACCTCGTCCGCCATGTGCCACAGGTGGCCGACGTTGACGCCGAGTACGCCGTGATTGCGGTTCATCAGCGAGATCGGGCTGAACTTCAGCCACGGCACCTGCGCCGCCGCCTTCAGCATCCCGAGCTTGCCGCCGCCCGTCATCGTGGACATGCCGAACACGACGAGCCTGCCGGTGGGCGCGAGCACGTCGAGGCTCTGCGCCCAGTGCTTCCCGCCGATGGCGTCGAGGACGAGGTCGACGCCGCGCCCGCCGGTGAGGTCCATCACCTCGGCGGTCCAGTCGTCGTTCCGGTAATCGATCGCGTGGTCGTAGCCGCGCTCGCGGACGTAGTCGTGCTTGCCGGGCGACGCAGTGCCGAAGAGTTCGACGCCGTAGATCTGCCCGATGTCGCAGGCGGCCGTGCCGACACCGCCGGACGCGCCGTGGACGAGCACGCGCATCCGCGCCCCGCCGAGCTCCTGCGCGTGGCGGATGCCGCCCATCACCACGAGCGATTGGAACGCCGTGAGGTAGTTGACGGGGAGCGCCGCGCCGAGCGCCGCCGTCATCCCCTCTGGACGCTTAAACGCCTGCCCCTCTTTCACGACGACGTGCGACGCGTACCCGCCGAACCGGGTCATCGCCAGCATATCGTCGCCTTCCGCGAGGTCGGTCACGCCCTCCCCCACCGCCTCCACGACGCCGCCCACCTCGTAGCCGACGACGGCGGGGAGCGGCGGCGCGTCGGGGTAGAGCCCCTGCCGCGCGAGGATATCGGCGAAGTTGATCCCGCTCGCCTCGACGCGGATCAGCACCTCGCCGGGGCCGGGCGTGGGCGTCGGCGCCTCGCGGAGTTCGAGTACGTCGGGGTCGCCGGCGTGTGTAATCCAGACCTGTTTCATGAGAACGTCCAATGGGCGAGGGATGGCGGGGCTACTTTTACGGCAGCACGTCCCCTACCTCTTCCCCCGATTCGCAGATCCGTAGCCGCGTGAATACCGCCGAACTCATCCGCACGAAACGCGACGGCGGCGCCCTCTCCGCCGACCAGATCACCGCCCTCGTCGACGCCTACACCGCCGGCGACATCCCCGACTACCAGGTGAGCGCGTTCCTCATGGCCGCGTTCCTCCGCGGGATGGACGACGCCGAGACCGCCGCGCTCACCCGCGCCATGCTCCACTCCGGCGACGTGCTCGACCTCTCCGCCATTGCCGGAACCAAAGTCGACAAGCACTCGACGGGCGGCGTCGGCGACAAGGTCTCCGTCATCCTCGCCCCGCTCGTGGCGGCCTGCGGCGTGCCCGTCCCGATGATCTCCGGCCGCGGCCTCGGCCACTCCGGCGGCACGCTCGACAAGCTCGAGAGCCTCCCCGGCTTCCGCACCGACCTCTCGATCGCCGACTACCGCGCGCAGCTCGACCGGCTCGGCGTCGTGATGATCGGGCAGACCGACGAGATCGCCCCCGCCGACCGCAAGCTCTACGCGCTCCGCGACGTGACGGCGACCGTCGAGTTCATCCCGTTCATCGCCGCCAGCATCATGTCGAAGAAGCTCGCCGAGGGCATCGACGCGCTCGTGCTCGACGTGAAGTGCGGGCGCGGCGCGTTCATGCAGACCGAGCCCGAGGCGCGGAAGCTGGCCGAGACGCTCGTCGGCATCGGCCTCGAATTTGGGAAACCAACCGTCGCGCGGCTGACGCGGATGGACGTGCCGCTCGGCCGCGCGATTGGCAACTGGCCCGAGATGGCCGAGTCGATCCGCGTCCTCCGGGGCGAAGAGCCCGCCGGCGGCGAGGTGGACGACCTCCTCGAAGTCACGCTCGCGCTCGCGGGCGAGATGCTCTGGCTCGGCGGCGCGGCGGACGATTTCGAGGACGGCCACGCGAAAGCGACCGTCGCCCTCGCCGACGGCAGCGCGCTCGCGAAGTTCAAAGAGCTCGTCGAGGCTCAGGGCGGCGACGTGTCGCTCCTCGACGACCCCGACGCCCGCGACGGCGCGCAGCCCGTCGCCACGGTCGAAGCGCCCGCCGATGCGCGCGGCTTCGTCGCCGACATCGACGCGCTCGCGCTCGGGTGGGCCGCCGTCCGCCTCGGCGCGGGCCGGGCTAAGAAAGAGGACGCCGTAGACCCGACCGCCGGGTTCGTCCTGCTCAAAAAGCCCGGCGAAGCGGTGACGCCGGGCGAGCCGATCGCGCAGGTCTTCGCCCGCGACGCGAGCCGCGTGGACACGGCCGCCGTGCGCGACGCGTTCGCCTTCGCCGACGCGCCGCCGGAGCCGCGCTCCCTCCTCCTCGACCGCTACGACGGCGAGGGCTGGGAGCGGGCGTCGGTGCAACAATAGCGGCCCCCTTGCGTCTCCTCGGTGCGCCTGCGGGCGGGCGACGCCCGTTCGGCGGCATACCCTACTTTTCGTAGCTTCTAGTCCGAACCCACACCTTTTCGTCCTGCCCCCTCCGACCATGTGGAAGCGATTTACCCGGCTCATCAAGTCCCTCTTCGGCGGCGCCATCTCCGCGATGGAGGACCCCCGTCTGATCCTCGAGCAGAACATGCGCGAGCTCAACGATCAGGTCCCGAAGATGAACGAGAACATCGCGACCGTGAAGGCGAACGCGATGCTGCTCCAGAAGGAGCACAAGCGCTACACGCTCGAACTCCAGAGCCTCACCGCGAAGATCAAAGCCGCCATCCAGGCCGGCCGTGACGACATCGCGCAGCAGTACGCCGTCAACCTCCAGCAGACCAAAGAGGCGCAGGCCCGCACCTCCGAACAGCTCCAGTACGCCGAGCAAGCCTACGAGAAGTCGCTGCAGGTCAAGAAGGCGTTCATGCGCGAGCGCGAGAAGAAGATCTCCGAGGCGAAGGAAGCCCTCCGCGCCCACGAACGCGCGCAGTGGCAGGCGAAGATCGCCGATACGCTGGAGCAGTTCGAGGTCGCCGGCGTCGACCAGACGCACGACGAGATGATCAACCGTGTCAACGAGCGGACGGCGAAGCAGGAAGCCCGCATGGAGCTCGCCCTCGACTCGATCGACACGCAGGCGATGCAGATCGAGGAGGACGCGCAGGCCATTCAGGCGGCCGAGCTCGTCAAGCAGTTCAAGCTGGAGATGGGGATGACGGAGCCCGCCGCCGCCCAGGCCGAGCCCGAGCTCCAGATCCCCGAGAGCGAAGAGGCCGCGCCTGAAAAGACCGCCGGCCGCACCGGCCAGCGAACCTCCTCCGGCGACTCGATGTAGTAAGAGGCCGAGACGTTCGTGGGGGCGACCGGCCGGTCGCCCCTACCCATCTCACCCCATCGCTCTCATGGACCGCGACGAATTCGAACGGCTGAAGGAAGAGGAGAAGGCGCACCTCCGCAAGGTCCGCGTGCTCAAGCAGCAGCTCCGCGAGGCCAAGCGCAAGCAGGGCGTGCTCGGTGCGCTGCAGGGTCTCGATACGTCCGGGCTCGACGCGACGCACGAGGAGATGCTGCGGAAGGTGACCGAGAAGAACGTCACCGCCGAGGCCCGCTTCGAGCTCGCGATGGAGGCCCTCGACGAAGCCGAGAAGCAGGAGGCCACGCGCGAGGAGATGGCCCGGATCGAGGCCGAGCGGCAGAAGACCGCCGCCGCCGACCTCGTCCGCCAGATGAAAGCGCAAATGCTCGGCGACGCCGCGGAGCACGTCGAAGCGCAGCAGCCCACCGAGCGCCTGGCTCCGACCACCGAGGCGCCCTCGGCCCCGCCCGCCAAAACCATCGGCCCCACCGCCGGCCCCGACGACGCCGACCCCGCGGGGGAGCCCGACGCAGGCCGAGCGGACGACGCCCCGCCGGCCCGATCGATCGGCCGGTTCGGCCGCGACCCCAAGAGGGACTAGCCCCACCTATGGCCGACGAACCGATTAACTACACCAAAGAGGCCTTCCTCACGCCGTGGAACCTCGTGTTCCTCATCATGGCGATGGTCACGGCGTTCGTCCTCACGGGGACCGGCATCGCCAACTTCGTGCTCCTCTTCGCGGCGGCGCTCGAACTCCTCTACCTCGGGATGATGCCCCGGCAGGAGCGGTTCCGCCGCGTCGTCCGCTCGCGCAAGATGGAGGAGCGGAACAAGCCGCCGAGCGAGAAGGAAGTCTTCCGCCAACTCTCGAAGGCCAGCCAGAAGCGCTACATCCGCTTCCGCAACATCGAGAAGGCCGTCCGCGAGAACTACGAGAAGCTCTCTTACGCCTCGCAGGGCATGCTCGAATCGCACCTCAAGAAGATCGACAACCTCCTCGACTCGTACCTCAACATGCTCCAGCAGAAGGAGCGCTACGAGCGGTTCTCGCAGCAGGCCACCGAGGACGAGGTCATCAACGCGATGGCGCGGCTGCGGGAGGAGATGACCGACGACTCGCCGAAGGTGCAGCAGATCAAGCAGAAGCGGCTCGACATCCTCGAAAAGCGCCTCGTCAAGTTCAAGAAATCGCACGAGAACCTCGCCGTCATCGAGGCCCAGCTCGAGACGATCGAGGACGTGACGAAGTACATCCACGAGCAGTCGTTGACGATGCAGAACCCGGAGGAGATCTCGTTCCAGCTCGACACGCTCGTCTCCGAGGTCGAAGAAACGCAGGCGTCGATCGGCGAGCTCGAAGAGGTCTTCGCCCGCCCCACCGACCTCCTCGACGACCTCGACACGTTCGAGGACCCGACGACGGCCGGCCCGACCCGCGACCGCCTCCGCAACTGACCGGGGCCGCCTGTTCCCCGTAGGGACACGATGCATCGTGTCCCTCTCTCGCCTCTCCCCTTTCCTATGGAATCCCCTGCCAGCCCGTACGCCACGCTCCGCTACGACGTCGACGACGACGGCGTGGCCGTCATCACGCTCGACCGGCCCGACAAGCTCAACGCCATCAGCATCCAGCTCCTCGGCGACCTCAACCGCGCGTTCCGGCAGGCCCGCGCCGACGACGGCGTGCGCGGCGTCGTGCTCACCGGCTCGGGCGACAAAGCGTTCGCGGCCGGGGCCGACATCGAGGAGTTCGCCGAGCTCGACGCGCTCGAAGGGAACCGGTTCGCGCTGCGTGGACAGGCCGTGCTCAACACCATCGAGGGCATGCCGAAGCCCGTCGTGGCGGCCGTCAACGGGTTCGCGCTCGGCGGCGGGTGCGAGCTCGCCCTCGCGTGCCACCTCCGCGTGGCGAGCGAGAACGCGCAGTTCGGCCAGCCCGAAGTCAACCTCGGCCTGATCCCCGGCTACGGCGGGACGCAGCGGCTCCCCCGCCTCGTCGGGCGCGGCATCGCCACGGAGCTAATCCTCACGGGCGACCGGATCACGGCGCAGCGGGCCTACGAGATCGGCCTCGTCAACCACGTCGCCACAGCCGATGCGCTGCTCGGCGTCGCGAAGGGGCTCGTCGTCAAGATTGCCTCGAAGGCGCCCGTCGCCGTGGCGATGGCGCTCAACGCGATCCGCGCCGTGGACCTCCCGCAGCCGCAAGGGCTCCAGCTCGAAGCTGCCCTCTTCGGACAGGCCTGCGGCACCGATGACTTCCGCGAGGGCGTCCACGCCTTCCTCAACAAGCAGAAGCCCGAGTTCAGCGGGCGCTAACCCTTCATTGGGTGATTGGCTGATTCACTGATGGGGTGAGTTCAGTGCCCCAATCACCCAATCAGCGATTCACTCAATCAGCGAATGACGATAGCTCTCATCGTGCTGATGATCGTGCTGAGCGCGTTCTTCTCGGGCTCCGAGATCGCGTTCGTCACGGCCAACCGGCTCCGGGCCGAGGTACGCGCCCACCGCGAGGGCTTCGTCGGGAACGTCGTCCGCGAGTTCATCCGCGAGCCCGCGCGCTTCCTCACGACGACGCTCGTCGGCAACAACGTCGCGCTCGTGCTCTACTCGGCGCTGATGGCGCTCTACCTCGATCCCCTCCTGCGGTCGTCGCTGCTCGGCCTGCTCGGGCCGGAGACGCCCGTCGAGGGCTTGGTGCTGATCCTCCAGACGATCATCGCCTCGACGGTCATCCTCATCTTCGGCGAGATCATCCCGAAGTCGCTCTTCCGCGAGCCCGCCGATCAGGTCGTCTTCGCGTGCGCCGTCCCGCTCAAGGTCACGTACTGGCTCTTCCTCCCCATCATCAAAGTCGCCGGGTGGACGAGCTCGCTCCTCGTCCGCCTCACCGGCGTCGAGGCGCAGACGTTCCAGCAGTTCCTCCGCAGCGACTACGAGGCCGTCGTCCGCGAGAGTCGCGAGAGCGGGACGCTCGACCTCGACGAGGAGGAGAGCGAGATCCTCTCGAACGTGTTCGAGCTCCGCCACCTCCGCGTGAAAGACTCGATGGTGCCGCGCACCGACGTCGAGGGGATCGAGGAGGGCGCGACGATGGCCGAGGCGCAAGCTCGCTTCGTCGAGACCGGCTTCTCGCGGCTCCCCGTGTACCGCGAAAACATCGACCGCATCGTCGGCGTCGTCGTCGCCCACGACCTGTTCCTCCGGCCCGCGAAGCTCTCCGACATCACGCGCGACGTGCCGTTCGTACCGGAGTCGAAGCGGGCGAAAGACCTCCTCTACGAGTTCCTCGCCAAGGGTACGTCGATGGCCGTCGTGATCGACGAGTACGGCGGGACGGCCGGGCTGATCTCGGTCGAGGACCTGCTCGAAGAGCTCTTCGGCGACATCCGCGACGAGTTCGACGAGGAGGAAGAGGGCGTCCGCCGCGTCGACGAGCACACGCTCCTCGTCAGCGGCCGGACCGAGGTCCACACGCTCGTCGAGGACTACGGGCTAACGCTCGACGAGGGCGACTACGACACCATCGCCGGCCTCCTGCTCGACCGGCTCTCGTCGATCCCGCAGGAGCGCGAGGAGTTCGAACTCGACGGCTACCGCTTCACGATCCTGAAGGCGACGGCGAACCGGATCGACACGCTGCGGATCGTCCGCGAAACGCCGGGCCGCCTCGACCCGGGCGGCACGCCTCCCATCTCGGGTTAGCCTTCGGCCGTCTCCCCACCCTCACGCTGCGCGAAGGCGAGGACGAGGCGGAGGTGGCCGGCGAGGAGATCGACGAGGCCCGTGTCGCCGAGCCGCTCGCCGGGCGTCGTCGGCAGCTTCGGCGGGGAGATGCGGCCCATCCACAGCGGCAGCTTGTCGTCGAGCGCGCGCGGACCGGGGAAGCGGCCGACGGGGAAGTGCACGCCGTAGAACTCCATCTTCCGCCCGAGCCGGCCGTACACGCTCTGGTCGACCTCCACGTCGCCCTCCGCGCCCTCGGCCACGAGCCGGGCTCCGAGCAGGAAGTCGTGGTAGAGGAACGGCGTCTCCAGCACCGTCGTGGCGACGGCTTCGACGAGCCCGGCCTCGCTCCGCAGCCCGACCTCGACGGCGCGCGCCGTCGTCGTCGCCACGAGCGCGAGGGTTTCTTCGGCGACGAGGTCGGGGCTCGCGGCGTCGGTCAGGCTCGGGAGCACGGCGCGGACGAGGTCCTGCGTCGTGCTGAGCACGCCGAGCGAGGCGAAGGCGGTGACGCGGGCGGCGCGGAGGTCGGCGGACATAGATGGGGGAAATGGGTAGGGGCGACGCATGCGTCGCCCCTACGGCGGTGTCGAGAGCGGAGGCGGGCTATTCGGCGCTGGAGCCGGACGTCTCCTCGCCGCCAATCGAGCGGCGCATCTGCGTGTCGGCCTGCACGTTGCGGAGGTTGTAGTAGTCCATCACCCCGAGGTTGCCCTTGCGGAAGGCCTCGGCGATGGCCTGCGGAATCTCGGCCTCGGCGGCGACGAGGCGAGCGCGTTGCTCCTGCACCGCGGCGCGCATCTCCTGCTCCAGCGCGACGGCGGCGGCGCGGCGCTCCTCGGCCTTCGCGCGGGCCACCTGCAAGTCGGCCTCGGCCTGGTCGGTCTGCAGCTTCGCGCCGATGTTCTCGCCCACGTCCACATCCGCGATGTCGATCGAGAGGATTTCGAACGCGGTCCCGCTGTCGAGCCCTTTTGCAAGGACGGTCTTCGAGATGTTATCCGGGTTTTCGAGCACCTGCGCGTGCGTGTCCGCCGAGCCGATCGTGCTCACGATGCCCTCGCCGACGCGGGCGATGATCGTCTCCTCGCCCGCGCCGCCGACGAGCCGCTCGATGTTGGCGCGGACCGTGACGCGGGCGATCGCGCGGACCTGGATGCCGTCCTTCGCCACGGCCGAGACGGGCGGCGTCTCGATGACTTTGGGATTGACCGACACCTGCACCGCCTCGAACACGTCACGCCCGGCGAGGTCGATGGCCGTCGCGCGCTCGAACGTGAGGTCGATGTTCGCCTTATCGGCTGAGATCAGCGCGTTGACGACCTGCTGGACGTGGCCGCCCGCGAGGTAGTGCGCTTCGAGCTGGCTCGTCGTGACGGGGACGCCGGCCTTGTGCGCCGTGATGAGCGGGTTAACGATGCGCGCCGGCGGCACCGTCCGCAGCCGCATCCCGACGAGGTCGAGCAGGCGGAGCGGGACGCCTGCCGAGATCGCCGAGACCCACAGCCGGACCGGGACGAAGTAGAGCAGGAGGATGAGAAACGCGACGACGAGCAGAATGACGAGCACGCCGCCGGTAGCGAATAATGCGTCCATGCGAATAGGGATCTGGGTGAGAGCTAAGGGTACGCACGGAGCGCGATAGGTTTCAAATGCGCATGCCGCGGAATGCCACTCGTTCTTTAGACTCTCTCTGAAGATCGATGACGCTCATTCGCAGACCTCTCTGTAGCCATGAAATACATCATTACAGACAAACCTCATTACAGGAGACCCGACCTCCATCAAATCCAGGCCGTCCGAGATATTCCGTTTTCTTCACGGCTGAGAGGTGCTGCTATCCGCGCAGAGGAGTTCGTTCGCGCCGGAGATCTAGGAGGCTATGTGTCCTCCGAAGGTAATCTTGCACAAGACGGCATCGCCTGGATATACGACGAGGCCCAAGTCTACGACGAAGCTCACGTCTCCGACTCGGCCAGGGTCTTCGGCGACGCCCGGGTGTATAACAAGGCCCGAGTATGTGACGAAGCCCGCGTCTACGAATCAGCTAGAGTTGGTGGTGAGGCCAAGGTATACCAGTCGGCCAAGATCTCCGGTTATGGCAGTGTCTACGACAGCGTCAAAGTTTCTGGCAGTGCCAAGGTCTTCGGCTCTGCCAATGTTTTCGGTTACGCTACGCTCTACCACAGCGCGAGGATCTACGGCTACGCCCAAGTGCATGGTAACAGCAGAGTGTATGGCTCGGCCGAGGTGTATGGGCACGCAAGGGTCAATGGCAGCACTGAAATCCAAGACAACGCAAAGGTCTTTGGCAAGAGTGGAGTAACGGGAGAGGCCTGGGTTAGGGAAGCCGCGCACCTCCAGGGCGGTGTCGTCTCTGGCCGGACGGTACTCGCTGGTCTCACGGTCATTGATTCTACGCGCGATTACCTGTGTCTCGGGCCGATGGGACCCAACGGCTTGTATTACACCATCACCGGCGATGGCTACGTCTTCACTGGCCAGCGCCGTCGCGAAGACCGCTTCTCGGGTACGATTGAAGAGTTCGAGACACATGTGGACAACGCGCCTAGGAATAACGAATTCAGTCGGCAGTTCCAAGCCATGCTCGCCCTTGCTCGCACGTGGCCTTTTCCGGTAAAGACATGATGCGTTCCGCCCGTTGTTCTCTTCCCGATGTGGGTTCGACAGTATGCCCCAGCTTTCCCTTTGCCGCTTGCACATCCCTACCCACCTAGAAACTGACAGTCGGTCTCGGTCATCCGCTGCGACGGTAGTCGCCGCTCTGGCCGCCGATTTTGGCGAGGAGGTGGGTGTCGGTGATCGCGATGTCCTTCGAGACCGACTTGCACATGTCGTAACCGTCAGCGCGGCGAGGGATCGCGAGGGAAGATCAGCTAGTTGCCGGCACAGCGCCTACCTCTTCGAGATCGTAGAGCGCCGATGGGGCAAGGTCGGCCCCGTTCGGCCAGACCACCGTACCACAGACCGGGTCTACACTCACCCGGCTGAAGTAGACCGGATCACGCAACGGCTCGAAGACGGGACCACCCACACGCTCCACGAGAGGCAGAGCATCTACGGTGCGGCGCTCGCCTGTGCTGAAGAGGAGG
The DNA here is from genome assembly GCA_039944855.1 of Rhodothermales bacterium. Taxonomy (NCBI): domain Bacteria; kingdom Pseudomonadati; phylum Rhodothermota; class Rhodothermia; order Rhodothermales; species Rhodothermales bacterium. Next base: position 31,361 of record JBDUXZ010000019.1, read on the forward strand.
TGGAGTCGGTGACCACCGAACGCGTCGGCGTCAACGATGCGGAGGACGTCGGCCATCAGGCTAAGGGTTTGGGAGGGGGCTACGCGAGGGGAGGGATCGGGTTCAACGTCTGGCCCTGCCGAGCACGTTCCCAATCCTCTAGGAGCTCGTCCCGGTACGCCTCCGCCCACTCCCGAACGAGGCGGAGCGCCCGCTTCGGTAGCGCGCCAACCAAGACCTCACCGGTACGGATGTCGACCTCCGCCTGCTGCCCTCCATAGACAGCGCGGAAGTGCGGCGGATTGTGGTCAGCGTAGTAGAGGTAGATGGCGATGCCGTAGAACTCGGAGACGCGAGGCATAATCGAGGGCCTGTCAAAATCCGAGGGACCGCTGCAGTCTGCGAAGCTGGAGGACTAACTCCTCATCCGCTGCGGCGGTAGTCGCCGCTCTGCCCGCCGGTCTTGGCGAGGAGGTGCGTGTCGGTGATCGCGATGTCCTTCGAGACCGACTTGCACATGTCGTAGATCGTCAGCGCGGCGACACTCACGGCGGTGAGCGCTTCCATCTCCACGCCCGTCGGCCCCGTCGTCTTGACGAAGGCGCGGACGTCGATCGCGAAGACGTCCTCGTTGAGTTCGAGGTCGAGGTCGACGCCTTCGAGGAGGACGTCGTGGCAGAGCGGGATGAGGCGGCTCGTCTGCTTCGCGCCGAGGATGCCGGCGACCTGCGCCACGCTCAGCACGTCACCCTTCCGGATGCGGTTCTCCTGCACGAGCCGGAACGCCTCCTCGCCGATGAGCACACGGCCCCGCGCCACGGCCGTGCGCACCGTCGCGGACTTCGCGCTGATGTCGACCATGCGAGCGCGGCCTTCGTCGTCGAGGTGGCTGAGGGTGAGGGATTCGGCTTCGGGCATCGGCATCGGCGTGGTAGGGTTGGGGTCGTAGCGTGCGCGCTAGTACGGTGGAGCCGCGCATCGGTGCCGCGCTCACCAGGTCTTCGCAGGGAGCGCACGCGGCCGGAAGCTAGCACTCCGCAGGCGAGCCGTGCAACGTATCCGCTCTCCACTTCCGGCTCACTCCGTGGTCACCCATCACCCACCGATCAGGATCATCGGGCGGTTCTCGTCGCGCCGGGCGGCGTCGGCGATCTCGGCGATGCCGTCGTGGGCGGCGGCTTTGCGGAGGACGGCGGCGCGGATCGTCGCCCGCAACTCGTCGTCGCTCGCGCCCGCACGCATCGGGTCCCGGAGGGAGACCTCGGCCCGGCCGAAGAGACAGACTTTGAGCGCGCCGTCGGCGGTGAGGCGGAGGCGGTTGCAGCCGTCGCAGAACGGCGTCGTCATCGACGTGATGAAGCCGATCCGGCCCGCGTGCCTGGCGACGCGGTACGTCTTCGCCGTCTCCGTCGGCCCGTCCGCCACCCGCTCCAGCGCGAACCGCGCGCCGATCCGGTCGAGGAGCTCGCGGTACGGGACGAGCCGGTCTCTCGCCCATTCGTTCCCGCCGAACGGCATGAACTCGATGAACCGGACTTCGATGGGCCTCGCCTCGGTGAGCGCCACGAAGTCCTCGACCTCGTCGTCGTTCACCCCGCGCATGACGACACAGTTGACCTTCAGCGTGTCGTCGGCGTAGCCGTAGGCGAGCGCGAGGTCGAGCGCGGCGAGCACGCGGTCCAGACCGGGGCGGAGCGTGAGCGACTCGAAGCGGTCGGCGCGGAGCGTGTCAAGCGAGAGGTTGAGGTGGGTGAGCCCGGCGCGGTGGAGCCCGTCGAGCTTCCGGTCGAGGAGGAGCCCGTTCGTCGTGAGCGCGAGCACCCGCAGCCCCGGCAGCGCGCCGAGCGCGTCGGCCACCTCCTCGATGTCTTTCCGCACGAGCGGCTCGCCGCCCGTCAGCCGGATTTTGTCGACGCCGGCCGCGACGAAGATCCGGGCGAGGCGGGCGATCTCGTCCGTCGTCAGCAGGCCGTCGCGGGGCGTGAGCGCGACGCCCTCGGCGGGCATGCAGTACCGGCAGCGGAGGTTGCACCGCCCGGTGAGCGAGACGCGGAGGTAGGTGTGGCGGCGGCCGAAGCGGTCCGTCAGCAGGTCCGAAGGCATGGCGGCCTATTGGAAGTCCTCGACGAGGACGATGTCGCTCTCGTTGCGGTCGACGTGGGTGTAGAGCAGTACGCGGCCGTCGGGCGAGACGGCGAGGCTCGGCTGATCGGGCACGTCATCGAGCGAGGCGATGGGCGAGGAGCGGCCGGAGAGGAAGCTGTAGAAGCGGATCGTCGGGCCGGTCGCTTCGCGGCGGATGAAGTAGATGCCGGCGTCGGTGACGGCCCAGTTACCCCAGTCGAACGGTTCGAGCGCGCCGAGCACGAGCGTCTCCTCCTCGTCGTCGGCCCCGCGTCGCCAGAGGCCGGGCTCGCCCTTTTTCGCGTAGTAGAGGATGCGCCCGTCCGGCGACTCGAACGCGTTGTAGCCGCCGTGGTATGTCACGCGCGCGGGCGTCCCACCGCTCGCCGGCATCCGCCAGACCTCCCACGTCCCGCTGCGGTTCGAGGAGAAGTAGACCGTCGTCGAGTCCTGCGACCAGCTCGGGGCGACGTCCGAGGCCTCGTGCTCGGTCAGCCGCACGGGCGCGCCGCCGTTCGCGTCGATGACGTAGATGTCCGCATTCCCGTCGACGCGCGCGCCGAACGCGATCTGCCGGCCGTCGGGCGCCCAGCGCGGCGTGGCGACGGGCGGGCCGCCGAAGTCGGTGAGTTGGATGGGGTCGATCCCCTCGTCGTTTACGACCCACACCTCGGGACTACCGGATCGGTCAGAGGCGAAGGCAATGCGCGCGCCGTCCGGGGCGAACTGCGGGTTGGAGTCCCACCGCGTCGAGCGGATGAGCGGGGCGCGCTCGAAGCGGCCCTGCCGGATGGCCCAGATGTTGGCGTCGGCCGAGCGCTGCTCGTAGGTCAGCCGCCGCCCGCGCCGCGCCACCGACGGCCGCTGCACGCCCTCGCCCTCCCCCGCCATCGCGATCCACTCGGGCGCGCCGCCCGCCACGGCGACCCGCCACAGCCCCGACCCCTCGCGCCGCCGCGAGGCGAAGACGAGGTCCTGCCCGTCCGGCGTCCAGTCGATCCCGACGATCTCGCGCTCGCCCTGCGTAAGCCGGCCCGGCTCGCCGCCGCGCGCGGGCACGACGAAGAGGTCCTCGCCGCCCCGGTTCGAGCCGCGCACGAACGCCACGCGCCCGCCGTCAGGCGAGAACGACGGGCTGACATCGCCGCCTTCGACGAGGTCCGGCTCCGTGAGTCGCCGCATGTCGAGCGTCTCAGCGGAGAGGAGGAACAGGCTGAACGGCTCGGCCGGGGCGGCCTGCGCCGAGAGCGCGAGCGTCTCGCCATCGGGCGCCCACGCGATGCCCGACACCTCGCGGCCTTCGAACTCGACGAGCGTCCGCTCGCCCCCGCCGATCGCCGGGACGACAACGACGGCGTGGGCGCCGCTCTCGGTGGCGCGGACGAACGCGATGCGGAGGCCGTCCGGCGACCACGCCGGGCTCCACTCGTCGTCGGGCGTGTCGGTGAGTTGGAGCGGGGTCTCGGCGCCGGGCTGCTTGACGTAGATGTCGGCCGCACCGCCCTCCGTCCCCTCCCACGTGAACGCGATCTGCTCGCCGTTCGGGGAGAACGCGGGCTCCGCCTCTTGACCGGGGAAGCTCGTGAACGGCACCGTGGCGAGTGGACCGTCAGCCTCGCCCCGCAACGCGAAGAGCCCGACGACGAGCGCCACCACCACGACGGCCGCCGCAATCCCAGCCCAGCGCAGCGTCTCGTGCCATTTCGACCGCGCCGACGCGTGCACGGGAACGGGCAGCGCGGGCTCGTAGGAATCCGGTGTGGGCACGACCTCGTCCGGCTCCGCCTCCAGCACGGCGACCTCGGGCTCGTCTAGAGCGAGCGGGGACGCCGCCATCGCTACGTCCCGCACGCCGACGGTCGGGGCCGGCTCGACGGGCGGCGCCACATCCGGCTCGGGCACGGACTCCGGCTCCGGCGCGGCGGCGACCGGGGCCTCGGGCTCGGCGTGAGCGATGGGTTCGGTGACGGGCGCGATGAGGCGGTAGCCGGACTTCCGAATCGTCTCGATGTAGTCCGGCGAGCGGGGGTTGTCGCCGAAGACCTTCCGTAGCTCCGAGATGCAGCGGGCGAGCACGTCGTCCGAGACGACGGTGCCGGTCCACACCTGGTCCATGAACTCCTCCTTCGTCACGGTGCGGCCGGGCCGGGCGGCGAGGCACGTGAGCACCTCCATCACCTTCGGCTCCAGGCGGACGTCCCCCTCGGGACCGGCCAGCCGATTCCCGCGCGGGGCGACCAGCCAGTCGCCCACTTTGAACTGGAAAGCCGGCCCTCCCGGCGTCGTCCGCTCACTCATCCTTGGCGCTCAATCTTGGGGCACGCCGCGTGTCGGCGCCCACCTCGTTACTCCATCCATTTCGAACAGGAACCCGTGGGGGCTGTTCCGTGCCCCATTGGAAGGAACGACACGGATGCGCCGCGCCCAAACAATCGCAGAGTATTTCTCCCGATGATCTCGGATCCCATAAAAATAGCTTTTCTGAGCCGATACGCTGGCTTTCATCAGCTAACGCTCAGGCTATGCTCATGGAGAGACAGCGGACGGCGGCGTAGGATGGGACCACTCGCTCGCCGGGTCCCGGCCAGCGCCCCCCCACCCCAGCGTTCGCCCACCACGCACGACTTCCCCTGCTTCTATGAAACCCACCACGTTCCCCCTCGCCGCGCTGCTTGCCCTGCTGCTCGCCGCCCCCGTCAGCCTCGCCCAGGGCGACGCCGCCGAGCTTCAGGCCCAGGCCGCCCAGGAAGACATCGTCACCACCCTCGTCGATCGGGGCGACTTCACGATCCTCGTCGACGCCCTCCGCTCCACCGGCCTCGACGCGGCCCTCGCGTCCGGCGAGGCGTTTACCCTCTTCGCCCCCACCGACGCCGCGTTCGCGAAGCTGCCCGCCGGCACGCTCGAAGGGCTGACGCCCGAGCAGCTCACCGGCATCCTCCGCTACCACGTGCTAGTCGGCGCCGCCTCCTCGGAGGACGCCGCTGCGCTCGACGCCGCCCCCTCGGTGCAGGGTAGCGACCTCACGTTCTACGCCTCCGACGCCGGCCTCACCGTGAACGGCGCCGCGATCACTGAAGCCGACGTGCAGGCTTCGAACGGCGTCATCCACGTAATCGACACCGTCCTCCTCCCCGAAGCTGATGCCCCGATGGACGACGACATGATGGATGAGGAGATGCACGAAGAGCACATGGACAAGGAGATGATGGACGACGCGGACACCTCCGCCGACCAGAGCCTCCCCACTGACGACCAGCGCTGAGCCCAGCGGAACCGAGCGTCCCGTCCGTGCGACACACGACCTGAGCCCCCGCGTGTCACCCACCACCACGGATCACCTCTGACGCCTCGGTCGACGCAAGCCTGTCGTCAGCAAAGCCCTCGCGCCCAGCCCCGTAAGGCTGCCGGCGCGAGGGCTTCTCTTATGTCGCTGCGCTTCGGTTCCGCTACAGCCCGCCGTAGATCGGCGCGCCGTCGAGGAAGGTCGCCACGACGTCGGTCTCCAGAATCTCGGGCGCGGGCACGGTCATGATGTCGCGGGAGAGCACGACGAAATCGGCGCGCTTGCCCGGTTCGAGCGAGCCGACCGCGTCCTCCATGAACGCGGCGTAGGCGGCGTCGAGGGTGAAGCCGCGGAGGGCCTCGGCCCGCGTGAGGCGCTGATCGGGGAACCACCCGCCGTCGGGCCGCTGCTCGGCGTCCTGCCGGGTGATGGCGGCGTAGAACCCGAGGAGCGGGCTGACCTGCTCGACGGGGAAGTCGGAGCCGAGCGCGAGGCGAGCGCCGCTGTCGAGGAACGTCCGCCACGCGTACCCGCCCTCAATGCGGGCCGGCCCGACGCGGGCCTCGGCCCACGGCATGTCGCTCGTCGCGTGCGTCGGCTGCATCGAGGCGATGATGCCGAGCGGGGCGAAGCGGGCGATGTCGTCCGGCGTCACGACGATTTGAGCGTGCTCGATGCGGTGGCGGCCCGGCCCGCCGCCCGTCGCCGCGATCGCGCGCTCGTAGGTGTCGAGCACGATCCGGTTGGCGCGGTCGCCGATGGCGTGGGTGTTCACCTGCAGATCGCAGCGCATCGCCCGCTCCACGATCCCGCCGAACGCATCGGGCGGGGTGACGAGGAGCCCCGCGTTGCCGGGGTCGTCGCTGTAGTCTTCGAGAAGAGCCGCGCCCCGGCTGCCGAGCGCGCCGTCCATGTACAGCTTGACGGAGCGGACGGTGAGCCGCCCGGCGTAGTCGACGAGCGGGCCGGTCTCGCAGAAGTGGTCCAGCGTCTCGCCCGCCCCGCCGATCATCGCGTAGAGCCGGATCGGAAACTGCCCGACGTCGGCGGCGGCGAGGTAGAGCGAGATTGTCGGGAGGTCGACGCCTGCTTCGTGCACGCCGGTGAGGCCGTAGCGTGCCGTCTCGGCGAGGGCGCGCTCCATCCGAAGCTGCCGCTCCACCTCCGTCGGCGGCGGGATGAGGCCTCCGACGAGCGGCATCGCGGCGTCGACGAACACGCCCGTCGGGCGGCCATCAGCATCGCGGACGATGCGCCCCCCCTCGGGATCGGGCATCGCATCGAGGCTGTCCACGAGCGCGAGCGCGGCCGAGTTCGCCCACGCGGCGTGCCCGTCGATGCGGCGGATCCACACAGGCCGGTCGGGGAAGGCGGCGTCGAGATCGGCGGCGGTGGGGAACGCGCCGTCGCCACCCCAGTCGTTCTGGTCCCAGCCGCGCCCCGTCACCCACGCGCTGTCGGGGAGCGTGAGCGCGAAGCGTTGCAAACGCTCGACGACATCCGCTTTCGAGACCGTTCCCACGAGGTCGGCCTGCAGCAGCGACGCCCCGAGATTCATCAGGTGGGCGTGCGCGTCGATGAGGCCGGGGACAACGGTGCGGCCTTCGGCGTCGAGGCGCCGGGCGTCGGGGTAGGCCGCGAGCACGTCGGCCTCGGAGCCGACGGCGAGGATCTGTCCGCCGTCGAACGCGAGCGCCTCGGCCGTAGGCTGCGCCGGATCGACGGTGTAAATCGTGGCGTTGTGGAGCACGGTGGGCTGCGCCTGCGCCGCGACGGCGGGCAGCGTGAGAAGGGCGAGCAGGAGGAGTCGGATCATGGTGGTCGGGAGCGAGCGGTGGAGAGGAGAGCGAAGATACAGGTCCCGTTATCACCTGCGGCGGCGGTGCGTCGGCTCGATGCACCCTCCATTCATCGGGTGGTACGAACCGCTCGCACATGTCACGGTCGGATGCCGCATATTGCCCTTGCGCCCGCCCGACAAAACCGTCACCTTTACCGCCGCCACCCGATGCCCGACCTCCGCCCCGAAGCCGTCTACTGGACGCCGTTCACGACCCCGCTCGGCACGGCCTTCGCCGCGTCGACGCGCGCGGGCCTCTGCCGGCTGACGCTCCCGGAGGAGACCGAAGCCCACTTCACCGTCTGGCTCCACGACCACTTCGCCCCCGATCAGATCCGCCCCCACCCCGAACCGAACCTTGACGTGATCGAGCAGATCGACGCATACTGGAAGGGCGCGCGAACCAGGTTCGAGCTGCGGCTCGACCTGCGCGGCACGCCGTTTCAGCGCGCCGTGTGGGACCGGCTGCTGCGGATCCCGTTCGGGCAGACGGTGACGTACAGCGAGCTCGCCGACGCGGCAGGCGCGCCGCAGGGGTATCAGGCGGCGGGCGCGGCCGTCGGGCAGAACCCCGTTCGCCTCGTCGTCCCCTGCCACCGCGTGCTCGGCGCGGACGGCGGGCTGACGGGCTTCGCATCGGGCATCCCGACGAAGCAATGGCTCCTCCGCCACGAAGGCGCTCTCCTCCTCTAACGCCTCTCGCTCCGTGATCTCCTCCCTCCGCACTCTCGCGCTGCTCGGCCTCCTCGTCGCCACGGGGTGCAGCGGGCCGAAGCCGGGTCCGCCGCCGCCGGCCCCCGCCGAGGCCGGGCTCGACCCGCATTACGAGCGGGCCTACGCCGCGCTCCGCGTCCACCCCGCCGTGCAGGCCTTCGCCGCGAAGCACCTCGACCCGTCGGAACCGATGGCGATCGAAGTCTCCTCCGAGCTCGTCCCGACAGACTACGCCCTCCTCGCCCCGGCCGTGCTCCAGGCCGACGGCCCGACCGCCTCGCCCGACCGCCTCGCCGCCGTCCGCGACTCCCTCGCCGGCCTCGCCACCGCCGACCGCTTCACGCCGGTCACCGACGACGCCCTCCCCCTCCTCTCGATGCGGCAGCAGCGCCCGCTCGTCCTCTTCTTCAACCGGATGAGCGACGGTCGCCTCGGCGCCCAACTCTACCCGAATCCGTACCGCCGCCGCTCGTACGAAACCGTCCGCGACGGCGCGCCCGGCCTCGTCCTCCTCGTCCTCTTCGACGGCGGCAGCGTGGCGCGGGTCTACGTCGAAGAGATCGAGCCGTGAGCTACACCTCGCGCCGCCGCTCCACCCACAGCGTCACCGGGCCGTCGTTCGCCAGCCGCACGTCCATGTGCGCGCCGAAGACGCCCGTCGGCACCGACCGGCCGAGGAGGTCGCCGAGCGCCGCGACGAACGCTTCGTAGAGCGCCTCCGCCTGCTCCGGCGGAGCCGATTCTACGAACGACGGCCGGTTGCCCTTACGCGTGTCGCCGTAGAGCGTGAACTGTGAGACGACAAGCGCCTCGCCGCCGGTGTCGAGGAGCGAGCGGTTCATGCGCCCCTCGTCGTCGGGGAAGATGCGGAGGTTGGCGACTTTGTTGACGACCCACGCCAGTTCGGCGTCGGTGTCGTCGCGGTGCACGCCGAGGAGGACGAGCAGGCCCGGCCCGATCGCCCCGGTCACGTCGCCGTCGACGGTGACGCTCGCTTCAGAAACACGTTGTACGAGGGCCACCATCGGTGCGAGTCGAAAGAGGACAAGAGCGAAACGAGAGAAGGACCGACGGCTGCCTGACCGCGGTGCCCGTAGAGACGCAGCATGCTGCGTCTCGAGGAATGGCTACTGCGTCTCCGACAGGCGGCCGTGCAGCCACGCTTCGAACGCCCGGAGCGCGCGACCTCGGTGGCTGATCTGGTTCTTAGCCTCGGCCGGCATCTCGGCGAACGTCCGCGTCTCGCCCTCGGGCTCGAACAAAGCATCGTATCCGAAGCCGCCTTCGCCGCGCTCAGCCTCCGTGATCTGCCCCTCGCAGACGCCGTCGAAGCACCGCACATCGTCGCCGTCGGCAAAAGCGAGCACGGTGCGAAAGCGGGCCGCTCGGTCGTCGGCACCGGTGAGGTCGCGGAGGAGACGGGCGCGATTCGCTTCGGCATCCGCCTCGGGGCCGGCGAAGCGGGCGGAGTGGACGCCGGGCGCCCCGTCGAGCGCGTCGACTTCGAGCCCGGTGTCGTCGGCGAGCGACGGCAGGCCGGTGTGGGCATGCAGCGCTTCAGCTTTCTTCCGGGCGTTGCCTCTGAGCGTCGGCGCGTCCTCTTCTACCTCGGGCGCGCCCTCTACTTCGGCGGCGCTGATGAGGTCGACGGGGAGATCGGCGAGGAGGGCGCGGAGCTCGGCGACTTTGCCGGGGTTGCGGGTGGCGAGGACGATGCGCACAGGCGAGGATGATGCGGTGGAAGGAGCCCGAAGATAGCGGCGGCTCGCGCGTCAGGGCACCCCTCCCATCACGGCCGATGGAACACCCCGCACCTTCGTTCCGTTTTCAATGTCTCTAAGCGCGCAAGCGTTGCCATCGGCCCGCGCGCGTGCTATTTTAGGAAGCTCTCAATTGTTCACCCTGCACCCACTCGGAGGTCACGTTGTCCGTAGGCATCAAAGTTCGTGATAAGGAATCCATCGACCGCGCCCTGCGCCGCTTCAAGCGCGCCGTGAACCGTAGCCGCATCCTGCGCATCTACCGCGGCAACATGGCTTTCGTGAAGCCCTCCGAGGAGCGCCGCCTCGCCAAGGAGAAGGCGATGCGCAACGCCCGCAAGCGCCGCCACTACTAGGCCGCGCTCGCCCCTCCCCCTTTGAGAAAGGGCGGCTCCGACCGAGTTCGGAGCCGCCCTTTTCAGGTTCGCGCTGCACGCAACGAGCGCCGCGCTCTGTTGAGATGCTCTCTTCTTTGTCACCCTGAGCTTGTCGAAGGATCTCTCCGAGGCACCGCGTTGCTATCAGAGATGGGCTTCGCCGAGCCCTGCGGGGTTCCTCGGCTGCGCTCGGGATGACACGGAGGAGTGTTCAACTGTTAACAGAGTGACGCCGCGTCAGCCCTCGACGGTGAGGGCCTCGGTGACGATCCGGTCCTGCTGCGCGGCGTGGACGCGGGCGCTGCCCGTCGCCGGACTCGCACTCGCCACGCGGCCGACGTACTCGAGCCGGACGCAGCAGTCGTCGTGCTGGGCTTTGATGAGGGCGTCGAACCGGGGCGCGACGAACGTCCACGCGCCCATGTTCTGCGGCTCCTCCTGCACCCAGCGGATGTCCTGCACGTGCCCGAACCGCTTGAGCTCGGCCGCGACGTCCTCGTCGGGGAACGGGTAGAACTGCTCCAGCCGCGCGATCGCGACCTCGGCGGGATTGTCCAGCTCCTCGCGGGCTTTGAGCAGGTCGTAGTAGACCTTCCCGCTGCAGAACAGCAGGCGCTTCGCCGCGCCCGGCTCGGTCTCGGCGGGGAACAGCTCGTGGAACGTGCCCTCGGCCAGCTCTTCGGCCGTGGCGACGACGGCGGGGTGGCGGAGCAGGCTCTTCGGCGTCATCACGACGAGCGGCTTGCCGACCTCCCGCTTCATCTGCCGCCGCAGCGCGTGGAAGTAGTTCGCCGGCGTCGAGAAGTTGGCGACGATGATGTTCTCCTCGGCGCAGGCCTGGAGGAAGCGTTCGAGCCGGGCCGACGAGTGCTCCGGCCCCTGCCCTTCGTACCCGTGCGGGAGCAGCATCACGAGGCGGCACGACTGGTTCCACTTCTCCTCGGCCGCCGTGATGAACTGGTCGATCATGATCTGCGCGCCGTTGACGAAGTCGCCGAACTGCGCTTCCCACAGCACGAGCGCGTCGGGCGTCGCGACGGAGTAGCCGTACTCGAAGCCGAGCGCGGCATATTCCGAAAGCAGGCTGTCGTAGACCTGGAACTGCGCCTGCTCGTCCGCGATGTGGTTGAGCGGGATGTAGAGGTGAGCGTCCTCCTGGTCGTGGAGCACGACGTGGCGCTGGCTGAACGTGCCGCGCCCGGAGTCCTGCCCGCTGAGCCGGACGGGCGTCCCCTCGCGCAGGAGCGTCCCGAAGGCGAGCGTCTCGGCGAAGGCCCAGTCGATCTTCCCGCTCGTGAACTGCTCGTCCTTCCGCTCGATCAGCCGACCGAGCTTGGGGTGGACGTGGAAGCTCTCAGGAAGGTCGATGATTGCGCGGACGACCTCGTCGAGCACGCTACGCGCGACCGTCGTGTCGACGTTCCGCGACGCGACGGAGACGGGCGACTCCTCGGTGAACACCGCGACAGCCGTGTCCTGCTCTTCCGTCAGCTCCTTCGTGTCCTCGAAGGCCTGCTGGAGCTTGGCGTGGAAGTCGTCGAGCATCTGCTCGGCGGCGGCGGGGTCGAGGTCGCCGCGCCGGAGGAGGAGCTCGGTGTACTTCTTCCGCACCGAGCGGTGGCCCTTGATCTTGCCGTACATCAGCGGCTGCGTGTAGCTTGGCTCGTCGCCCTCGTTGTGGCCATGCTGGCGGTAGCAAACCATGTCGATGACGACGTCCTTTTTGAACACCTGCCGGTAATCGAGCGCGAGCCGGGCGACGCGGATCGCGGCCTCGGGGTCGTCGCCGTTGACGTGGAAGATCGGGGCCTGGATCATCCGCGCGATGTCGGTGGCGTAGGCCGACGAGCGCGCGTGCATCGGGAGCGTCGTGAACCCGATCTGGTTGTTGACGACGATGTGGACCGTGCCGCCGGTCTTGTAGCCGTCGAGCTGGGAGAGGTTGAGCGTCTCGGCGACGACGCCCTGCCCGGCGAACGCGGCGTCGCCGTGGATGAGGATGGGGAGCACCTCGTCGCGGTTCGTGTCGCCGCGCTGCTGCTGCTTGGCGCGGACCATGCCTTCGACCACGGGGTTGACCGCTTCGAGGTGGCTCGGGTTGCCGGCGAGCGTGAGGTCGACGGTCGTCCCGCTCGGCGCGTGGTGCGTGCCGTGGGCGCCGAGGTGGTACTTCACGTCGCCCGAGCCGTGGGACGTGCCGATGTCGAGGTTGCCCTCGAACTCGCCGAAGATGGCGGAGTACGGCTTGCCCATCACGTTCGCGAGCACGTTGAGCCGGCCGCGGTGCGCCATCCCGATCACGGCCTCGTCCACCTCCTGATCGGCCGCGTCCGAGAGGATCTGGTCGAGGATGGGGATGAGCGTCTCGGCCCCTTCGAGCGAGAAGCGCTTGTGGCCGATGTACTTCGTGTGGATGAACCGCTCGAACGCCTCGGCGGCGTTGAGCCGGTCGAGGATGCGCTTCTTCTGGTCGAGCGAGATCGGGTCCATCATCCGCTGCGGCTCGATCCGCTCGATGAGCCACCGCTTCTCGGTCGGGTCCGAGATGTGCATGAACTCCACCCCGACATGGCGGGTGTAGGTCTCCCACACCACGTCGAGGATCTCGCGGAGCGGGAGCACGTCCTTGCCCCCGAGCCCGCCGCCGACGGTGCCGACGCCGCCCGTCGCGAACGCCCGGTCGAGGTCCCAGATCGTGAGGCCGTAGGACGCCGGGTCGAGCTCGTCGTGCTGGCGGAGGTCGCCGCCGAGGGGGTTGAGGTCGGCCATGAGGTGGCCGCGCACGCGGTACGCCCGGATGAGCTGGAGCACGCGCGCCTGCTTCTCGACGAGCGCCTGCTCGTCGGTCTTGCCGAGGACGGGCGTGGTGTCGGCGCTCATCTTGAGCGGCGGCATCGTCAGGCCGAGCTCTTTGAAGACGCGCTCGTAGAACCCGTGCTTGCCCGTGAGGAGGGCGCCGACGTAGGCGAGGAACTCCCCGCTCTCGGCGCCCTGGATCACGCGATGGTCGTAGGTGCTCGTGATCGTCATGACCTCGCTGATGCCGAGGCGCGAGACCTCGGTGGGCGGGAGCGCGAGGAACTCCGGCGGGTAGCCGATGCTCCCGACGGCGAGGATGAGGCCCTGCCCCTGCATCAGCCGCGGCACGCTCATCACCGTCCCGATCATGCCGGGGTTCGTGAGCGTCGCCGTCGTGCCCTGGAAGTCGGCGATCTCGAGCTTGCCGTCGCGGGCGCGGCGGACGATGTCGTTGTAGGCGCCGAGGAAGGTCGGGAACGTCATCGTCTGGGCATCGCGGACGTTCGGCACCATCAGCGTGCGCTGCCCGTTCTTCCGCTCGACATCGATCGCGAGCCCGAAGTTGACGCTGGCGGGCTCGACGCGTTCGAGCGTGGAACTCCCGTCATCGGCGATCTCGCGGCGGAAGGCGTGATTCATCGCCGGATACTTCTTCAGCGATTCGACGAGAGCGTAGGCGATGAGGTGCGTGAACGACACCTTCTCGCCGCCGACGGTCCGCTGGTAGTCGTTGATGAGCCGGCGGTTCTCGGCCATCAGCTTGACCGGGATCTGCCGCGCGGAGGTCGCCGTCGGGATTTCGAGGCTGGCCTCCATGTTCTCGACGATCCGCGCGGCAGCGCCCCGGAGCGGGACGCGCTCGGCGCCATCGGGCACGGGCGGCGAGGCCTTCTCGGCGGGCGCTTTCGCCTGCGGCGTCGGCGCCGCGGTCGACGCGCCGTCGCCCGAGGGTTTGGCCGCACGGGCCTCCACCTTCGGCTCGGCGAGTTGGGGCGGCTCGGCCGTGGCGGCATCGCCGTCGGAGGCGGAGGCGGGGGGATGGAACGTGGGGCCCGGCTTGTAGTCGGCGAAGAACTCGCGCCAGCGCTCGCTGACGGACTCGGGGTTTTCGAGGTACTGAGCGTACAGCTCTTCGACGTAGCCAGAGTTGAATCCGAAGGTGCTCACGGCAGGGGATTCGGTTGCGTGATGGGGAGCGATGCCCCCGTTCGGGGGCGCGGGTGGAAGGTACGCCGCCCGATGGGCAGAGATTCCCAAAGAAACGCCGTAGCCGATCGACGGGGTCGCCTTCCGTCCCCTCAGAGCCAGCCCTCGGCGCGGTACCACGCCACCGTCTCGCGCATCCCCTCCTCCAGTCCGACCGTCTGCCGGTAGCCCACATCGTGCAGCGCCTTCGCCGGCGAGCACAGCCACGCTGCCTTCGCCTCGCGCGCCTTCTCCCGGTTCAGCGGCGGATACGTCCCCGTCAGCTTCCCCACGCCTTCCACCGCCGCGCCGACGAGCCCGACGAGCGGACGGGGCACGTTCAGCTTGAACGCCCCGTGCCCGAGCGCGCCGAGGATCGCGTCGCGGATCTCGTTCCACGAATAGTACGTGTCGGACCCGAGGAAGTACGTCTCCCCCGCCGTCGCGTCCGACTCGGCGACGTCGGCCATGCCGCGCACCAGGTCGCGGACGTGGACGAGCGAGAGCTGGGGCTTCCACCCGTCGCCGACGATGGGAAACACGCGCTGCCGGTCGGCCGCTTTGATGATCGTGAAGATGTCGGCTTCGCGCGGGCCGTAGACCGCCGGCGGCCGGACGATCGTGACGGGCAGATCGCGGTAGCGCTCCTGCACGACGGCCTCCATCTTCTCTTTGCTCCGGCCGTAGCGCGTGATCGGGCGGAGCGGGTCGGCCTCGGTGAGCGGACGCTCGCGGCTCGGCCCGCACGCGGCGAGCGACGAGGTGACGACGACCTTCCCCAGCTCCGGCGCGGCCTCGCGCACGGCGTCGAGCAGGTTCACCGTCCCGTCCACGTTCGCCCGGTCGAGCGCCTCCTGCGTCTCGGCCCGCGTCAGCCCGGCGACGTGGTAGACGACGTCGACGCCGCGCACGCCCTCGCGCAGCGCGGCGGCGTCGAAGAGGTCGCCTTGGACGGGTGTGATCGGCAGCCCGTCGAGCCACTTCAGCTCGGAGCGGACGAGGCAGCGCACTTCGTCGTAGCCCCGACGCCGCAGTTCCTCGACGAGGTGGCTGCCGACAAACCCGGTCCCGCCGGTGACGAATGCACGCATCGTGATGTGGTTAGTGTCTCTCCCGAAAATACGAGCCGGAACCGCACGCGTCCCCCGTCCATCCAACCCGTCTCCTCTCGCCCGCCCCTCTCCTCCGCTCGTCCCATGCCCATCATCCCACCCATCGTCCTCGCCCTCGGCGCACTCATCGGCCTCGCCATGGCCATCGCCCACTTCCGCGGGAAGACATCGCCCCAGGCGATCGGCTACCTCCACGGCGCGTTCACCGTCGGCGGCGTCCTGCTCTTCCTCGCCGTCCTCCTCGACGGCGAGACCGAAGTGGGGAATGGCTGGCTCATCCTCGGCCTCTTCGTGCTCGCCGCCCTCGGCGGCGGCTACCTCCACTACCGCAAGCATAATGACAAGCCGTGGCCGGCCGCCGTTATCCTCGCCCACGGCGGCCTCGCCCTCACCGCTCTCGTTCTCCTCTTCCTCTGGGTCCGCTGAGCGCTCGCCCTCGCGCATCACACTGCTTGGAGCTTCGCGACGGTCTCGACGTGGTGCGTGTGCGGGAAGAGGTCGACGGGCTGCACGGCTTCGATGCGGTAGTGGTCCTTCAGGAGCGCGAGGTCGCGCGCCTGCGTCTGCGGGTTGCAGCTCACGTAGACGAACCGCTCGGGCCGGAGCCGGGCGATCTGCTCGACGACCTTCGGGTGCATCCCCGCGCGCGGCGGGTCGACGATGAGCACGTCCGGCCGCCCGTGCGTCTCCACGAAGTCCGGCGTGAACAGCTTCAGCATGTCGCCCGCGACGAACGTGCAGTTTTCGACGCCGTTTGCCGCCGCGTTCGCGTGCGCATTCGCGATCGCCTCCTCTACGAGTTCGACGCCGACGACGTGGCGGACGTGCTCGGAGACGTAGAGCGAGATCGACCCCGCGCCGCAGTAGAGATCGTAGACGAGGTCGTCGGGCTGGAAGTCGGCGAACTCGGTGGCGAGAGCGTAGAGCTTCTCGGCTTGGCGTGTATTCGTCTGAAAGAACGCATTCGGCGCGATCTCGAACGTGTAGTCCCCGATCCGGTCGTGGACGACGCCGGGGCCGAAGACGGTCACGATCTCCTCGCCGAAGGCCGTCTGCGCGACGCCCGTGTTGATCGTGTTGACGAACGTCGTCGTCTCGGGAAACTCGGCGCGGAGGAAGGCGGCGAACTGCGCCATCCGCTCGTCGTCGCGGCCGTTCGTGACGAGGTTCACCATCCGCTCGTCGGTGTTCGCAGGCGTGCGGAGGACGAGGTGGCGGAGGAAGCCGGTCTGCTTGTGCACGTCCCACGGCGTCCACCCGTGCTCCTTCGCGAAGGCGCGCGTGGCGTTGACGAGGTTCGCGCTCCACTCCGACTGGAGGTAGCACGCCTTGAGGTCGAGGACTTTATCGTAGCGCCCGGGGACGTGGAGGCCGAGCGCGAAGTCGCGGTCGAAGTCGGTGCCGGAGGCGATCTCCCAATCCGTCAGCCAGCGGTGCGCGGCGAAGGAGAACTCCATCTTGTTGCGGTAGAAATAGAGTTCGTCGGCCCCGATCGTCGGGCGGACTTCGACGTCGGCGAAGCCGCCGGTGTGACGGAGCGCATCCTCGACGCTCTGCCGCTTCGCATCACGCTGCGCGTCATACTGCACGTGCTGCCACTTGCAGCCGCCGCAGGCGTCGAAGTACTCGCAGCGTGGCGTGGTGCGGAGCGGACTCGGCTCCAATACTTCGAGCAGACGGGCCTCACCGAAACCGCGCTTTCGCTTGAACAGCTTCGCGCGGACGCGGTCGCCCGGCACCGCCCCCGCGACGAACACGACGTAGCCGTCAAGCCGCGCGAGGGACTTCCCCCGGTCGGCGAACTTCTCGATGTCGATGTCGAGCGTGGCGCCGCGCTGGGGGCGTTGTGCGGGAGGTCGGTTCGTTGCCATAGGTCTGTCTGTTATCGTTGATCCCACCGTAGAGACGCAGCATGCTGCATCTCTACCTCTCGGTTGGACACCGCGCTAAAACGCTTGGCCGATGCCGAAGTGGAAGAGCGGGCGGTTGCCTTCGGGGAAGAGGCCGGTTCCGGCGACGGGCGAGTGGACCTGCCAGCCGAGGTCGAACCGGAGAATGAGGAAGTCCCACGCCACGCGCAGCCCGGTCCCGGCCCCGACGGCGATCTCGTCGTAGAACGAGTCCAACCGGAACTGGCCGTCGGGGTTGCCGGGGTTGCGCGGGCCGAACCACACGTTCCCCGCGTCGGAGAAGAGGGCGAGCGACCAGTTCGCGGCGAAGAGATCACGGAGCAGGATCGTGCGCAGTTCGAGCCCGAACTCCAGCTTGACGTCGCCGCCCTGCACGAAGGCGGCCTCGCCCGGCAGCACGCCGCCCGGCCCGAGCGTGCGAAGCTGCCACCCGCGCACGCTGTTGGCCCCACCGACGTAGAATCGCCGGTCGAACGGCACCACGGGCGCATCACCCGTCGGGTGCGCGATGCCGACGATGGCTTTCATCGCAAGCGTCGAGAGCCGCCCGAGCGGCCGGTACTCGCGCACGTCGGCGACGAAGCGGACGTACTGCCGGTATTCCAGCCGGCTCGATCCGCCGAAGATGGGGAGGCCGGGCAGGGTTCCTTCGAGCGTGTCGGGCGAGAAGACGAAGCGGTCGAGGAGGTACGGGAGGTTGCCCCCGGCCTCGACGGCGACCTCGCGCGCGTGGCCCCGGTCCCGCCGGAAGAGGTCGGCGGTGACGGCGCGGAGCGTGTAGCGAAAGGCGTTGTTGACTTGGGGCCGGGTGTAGTCTTCGAGCACGAACGCGCGGGCGACGGGGTCTTCGACGAGGTCGAGGAACTCGTTCGCGAAGCCGCTGAGCGTGTCGGGGTCGGAGAGGCGGAAGTCAACGATGTCGAGGAGCGACGAGAGCGTCGGCGTGTGCTGGACCTCGAGGCGGAGCCCGGCGCTCGCGCGGCCCCGGATGATCAGGCGAAGCTCGTCGCGCCGCGCCGTGAGGAAGCCGAGCGAGAGCTGCGTTCGCGTGTTGAACGGGCGGAGCGCGCGC
The DNA here is from genome assembly GCA_039944855.1 of Rhodothermales bacterium. Taxonomy (NCBI): domain Bacteria; kingdom Pseudomonadati; phylum Rhodothermota; class Rhodothermia; order Rhodothermales; species Rhodothermales bacterium. The sequence goes on from JBDUXZ010000019.1 coordinate 49,519, forward strand.
TCGATGAAGCCGAACGGGGGCACGAGGTAGGGGTACGCGAGCGAGGTCGTGACCTCAGCCTGCGCCGTGGGAAACTCGCCGAACTCGCCCGCCACCGACCCGCTCGCGCGCACGCCGAACGCTTCGCCGCCGCCGAACGCGTTCGCATTCCGGTACGCCGCGCCGACGCCGAAGCCGAGCTCGTCGCCGCCGAGGTTGCTGCCCTCCGGCGTGAGGAGCCCCGTCCGCTGGAGCACGAACCCCTCGAGCCGGATGTTGTGGCGCCGCCGCGTCCGCAGCCCGATGCGGTGCGCGATCCGCGGCATCGAATCCGTCGCGGCCCCCCCGCCGGTGCGGGGCAGGCTGTCGGCGAGCGGCGTGATCTCGCTGAACGAGAAGACGCCGGTGCGTTCCAGTCGCCGTTTCGTGGCGAGCAGCTCGCTCCGATCGTAGGTCTCGCCCGGCCGGAACCGGAGCGAGCGCAGGAGGAGGCCGGGCTCGAGCGACTCCTCGCCCTCGTAGCGCACCGTCACGAGGCCATCGCCGAGCTGCAGCGTGTCGGTGCGCGGCGGTGCCTCTTCCGGCCCCGTCACCTCGAAGCGCACGTCGCCGAAGTCGTAGCGCGGGCCGGGGCGGACGCGGAAGGCGATGTCGAACGCGCGGGGTCCGGCCTCGAACGCGACGGCCTGGATCGAGTCGCGGGTGATGCGGGCAAAGCCTTCGTCGCGCAGGAACGTGAGGAGGCGCCGGCGCTCTTCCAACAGGGCCGGCTCCGAAAAGCGCTGGTCGCGTGCGGCGAACGCGAGCGTGTCGGCGCCACGGATCTCGTCGAGCTGCAGCGTCGTGCCCCGCGCGAATCGGCGTCGCGCGTCGGCGTCGAGCGCGCCCAACCCTTCGTAGCGCACGGTCTCGATCGTGCTCGGCGCGCCCAGCGCCGTGTGGAACCGAACGCGCACGGCGTCCGGCCTGACCGGGTCCACGGAGGCGGTCACGCTCGCGTCCCGGAATCCCTCTTGCCGGTAGAGCAGTTCGAGCCGCGCCCGATCCGCTTCAACGTCTTCAGGCTCGAGCACCGCTGGAGGCTCCCCGCTGCGCTCGAAGGCCCGCGCGATGGGGCGGGGGAAGATGCCGGCGGTGCCGAGTCGGTAGGTCCAGAGCCCCGGCGTGAGGCCGGGGATGCCGAGGAAGCGGCGGTTCGGCCGGGTCTGCAGCAGCTCCTGTAAGATCTCGGCGTCGAACGGGCCGAGGTCGCCGGTGAGGCGAACCGACGTGATGCGCTGGGGCTCGGGAGGGCCGGACTGCGCGGCGGCCGGCGCGGCGAGCGAAGCCCCGAGGGCCACCGTCAGCAAGCAGAGGAAGAGCGCGAGGCGTCGCACGAGGGGTCGGGGGCACGCCGCCGGATGCGGACGGCTACTCGTCCTCGTAGTAGAAATCGTCGTTGTTGATCGGGTAATCCGGCCAGATCTCCTCGATGCTCTCGTAGGGCTCCCCATCGTCGTCCATCTCGGTCAGGTTCTGCCTGACTTCGAGCGGCGCGCCGGTCCGATCACAGTAGTCGATGAGCTCGTCCTTCGTGGCCGGCCACGGGGCGTCTTCGAGATACGCCGCAAGCTCCAGCGTCCAGTACATAGGGGGAGGGGAATCTTTGAAAAGAGGCGGGCAGCCCGTCGGTCGGGCGTGGGCTGCACGATAAAGCGATTGCAGGGCAAAAGCAACCGCGCGCTATCTGTTCCCGCAATCTAGATGAAGTCCCCGGTTAACGGCCTCGGCTCGCCCCTCCCCGTGTCCCAGAGACGGTTTGGTAACGGGTCAAGAAGCCCTCCCCCTGGACAGGGGGAGTCCCGCGCAACGGGGAGGGGGTAGATCAGGCCGAGCATCCGCCCTCGTCCACCACCCCTATCCCCTCCTGTCCAGGAGGGGGACTCCATCTCAATGGTCACTAAACAGTCTCTCAGGGGACACTCGCTGCATAAAAAGAGCGGAACGCAGGGCCGCTGCGTTCCGCTCGGAAACTCGGTGGCGACGTTCGACTCAGTCGAGCGGCGCGTTCTCGCTCTCTGCCACCCGAACCAGCTCGTGGTACTCGGAGGGCCGGACGCCCGGCGCGAAGGAGTAGATCGGGTTGACCGCTTCGTCGTTGAGGCGGCGGATCTCGTAGTGGAGGTGCGGGGACGTGGAGAGCCCCGTATTCCCGCTCTTCCCGATCACGTCGCCGCGCTCGACGCGCGCGCCGGGGCGGATGCCCTCGGGGATCTCCGAGAGGTGGGCGTAGAGCGTGACGCGCTTCGCCTTCGGGTGGCGGATGCGAACGTTCAACCCGTAGCCCGAACTCACGCCGGCGAACGCGATGACGCCGTCGCCCGTGGCGTAGACCGACGTGCCGGTGGGGATCGAGAAGTCAACGCCCGCGTGCATCTTGTAGACGCGGTGGATGGGGTGCTTCCGCATCCCGAACCCGCTCGTGAGCGGCCCCGAGGTCGGGAGGATGGCGGGCATCTGCGGGATCGCCTCGGCGCGCTCCGCGGCGAGGTCGATCAGCTCGTCGTAGCTCGAACGCTGCAGCGAGACCTGCCGCTCCAGCTTCTCGAGGGCGTTGTCGTTGTCGCGGAGGAGGCGGCTCGTGGACTCGGCGAAGCCGTCGAACTCCGTCGAACTCGCGCCGCCGACGCCGACCTGCCGGACCTCGTCCGAGATCGGGTCCGCCTGGAAGATGGTGCGGTAGAGGTCGCGGTCCGTCTCCGCCAACTCGTCGAGCCGCTCCGAGAGTTCGGTGAAGCGCTGCCCATTCGTGGTGAGCTGCTGCTGGAGCGCGCGGTTCTCCTGCGCGAGAGCGACCTCTTTCGGCGTGGAGCTGGTCTCGTAGACCGCCCACATCCCGGCACCGGCGAGGACAACCGCGAGGGCCAGCACGACGGCCGAGTGAAGGAGCACCTTGTGAGGCTTAGGCTGGACCTCTACGAACGTGCAGGCTTCGTGGTCGTAGTAGTAGTAATTGTTTTTGGGCATAAACGGGCGAGCGGCTGGGGTGGCGAGTGGTGGGGCTCGCTCTCCGTGCTCAACGCGCCGGCCGGGGCGAGGCCAGAGCAACCTGAAACCCGTGGAGGGGTGCGTTCAGGACGGAGACACGGGGTGCAGTGTGGTGGACAAGGGCTTCCTGCTACGCGTGCAACGGCGCGGTTGGAACCGCAAAAGCCAGGCCACGAGAGACCTGGCTTCGTCCGTGAAACACCGTAGCGGGGAGTGGGGATGGCATAATGTCACACCGTAACTACAAACCCGCGATTGAATATATCCGGGTAACCCCTACATGTCAACCAAAGCGCCGGTCGAGACGAAAACTTCTCGGGTACTTTGGAACCTCTCTCCGATCACTTCTGGCGCACGCCCGCGCGCCTCACGCCCCGTGCGCCTCACTCCGTGTCGTGCTCGAACCACTCGGTGCCGCGGCGAGGGCGTGAGGAGTCGCCGTCGGGGAGCCCGCTCCCCTTCGAGCGGATCCGCTCGGTGAGGCGGCGGGCGAAGACCTGCGCGGGGTCGTAGCCGTAGTGCCGGAGGAGGTGGTTCATCGCGATCACCTCGCAGATCACGGTGACGTTCTTCCCCGGCACGATCGGGAGCTCGACGAGCGGGAGCGGCACGCCGAGGATGTCCTGCGCCTCCTCCACCATCCCGATCCGCGTGTACTCCTTCTCCGGCTCCCACACCTCCATCCCCACCACGACCTCGACGCGCTTCTGAAACCGGATCGCCCGGATCCCGAACATCGCCCGGACGTCGACGATCCCGAGCCCGCGGATCTCCATGAAGTGCTGCGTCAGCTCCGTCCCCGAGCCCATCAGCACGCCCTCGCTCTTCTTCGTCACCACCACGACGTCGTCGGCGACGAGCCGGTGGCCGCGCTCCACGAGGTCGAGCGCGACCTCGCTCTTCCCGATCCCGCTCTTCCCGACGAGCAGCAGACCGATACCGTACACGTCGACGAGCGAGCCGTGGACGGTCTGCTGGAGCGCGAACTGGTCCTCCAGAAAGTCCCGCAGGTGGTACATGAATTCCGTCGACGGGACGGCCGTGACGTAGATGGGAATGCCCGCGTCCGTCGCCATCTGGACGAGCGTCGGCGGGAGCGTATTGCTTTCCGTGAGGAAGATGCACGGCACGTCGAACTGGACGAGGTGGCTGAACGCCTCGATCCGCGCCTCGTCGCTGAGGTGGGAGAGGAACTGGCTCTCGGTGTTGCCGAGGACCTGGACACGCTTGTACGTGAAGAGGTCGGTGTAACCGGCGAGGGCGAGGCCAGGCCGGTGGAGGTTGCTCTCGATCACCTCGCGCTCAGATGCGTCGACGTGGTTCACTTCCGTCACGGTCATCCCCACGCGGTCGCGGATCTGCGCGACCATGAACTCGACGGAGATGGCCTCCTTCTGAAACGGTTTCGGCTGGCGCATGGGAAGAGTCGGGGGTCGAGAGTCGGGGGTCGAGAGGCTACGGTACTTCGACGGTATCGAGGATCTGGCGGACGAGCATCTCCGAGGTGACCTCTTCGGCCTCGGCCTCGTAGGTGACGCTGATGCGGTGGCGGAGCACGTCGAGCGCCACCGAGCGGACGTCCTCCGGCGTGACGTACGCCCGGCGCTGGAGGAACGCGTGGGCGCGGGCGGCGCGGTTGAGGTAGATCGATGCGCGCGGGGACGCGCCGTAGGCGATGAGCCCCTCGGCCTGGCTCAGCCGGTACCGGCCCGGCTCCCGCGTGGCGAGGACGAGGTCGACGATGTAGCCCTCGACGCGCTCGTCCACGTAGAGGTCGGCGAGGACGGCGCGGGCGGTGAGGATCTGCTCGGGCTCGACGACGGGCGCGGCGGCGGGCAGGGCCTCGGGCGTGGCCATCCGCCGCATGATCTCCAGCTCTTGCTCCCGCGTCGGGTAGTCGACGACGATCTTCAGCATGAAGCGGTCCACCTGCGCCTCGGGCAGCGGGTACGTCCCCTCCTGCTCCACCGGGTTCTGCGTGGCGAGCACGAGGAACGGCTCCTTGAGGGGGAACGTCGTCTCGCCGATCGTGACCTGCCGCTCCTGCATCGCTTCGAGGAGCGCGCTCTGCACCTTCGCCGGGGCGCGGTTGATCTCGTCGGCGAGGATGAGGTTGGCGAAGATCGGGCCCTTCTTGATGAAGAACTCGGACTCTTTCTGGTTGTAAACGAGCGTGCCGAGCAGGTCGGCGGGCAGGAGGTCCGGGGTGAACTGGATACGCTGGAACCGGGCTGCAATGGCGCGCGCGAGCGTCGAGATCGTGAGCGTCTTGGCAAGGCCGGGGACGCCTTCGAGCAGGACGTGCCCCCCGCTGAGGAGCCCGATCAGCAGCCGTTCCACCATCTCGGGCTGCCCCACGACGACGCGGCGGACTTCGGCGAGGAGGGGCTCGATGAACGCGCTCTCCCGCTCGATCCGCTCGGAGAGGTGGGTGATGTCGGTTTCGGTCATGGGGATCGGGGCGGGCAGAAACGTTCGGAGGGGGAGTCGGGGCGCGCCTCTACAATACCGACGTGGCGGGGCGGATCCCGAACTCCGCTTCGAATCGCTCGGCGAGGGCGTCGAGGAAGGGGGGGACGAGGAACGGGCGGCCTACGACGAGCAGGCCGCCGCCGACCCCGCCGCCGACGGTCCGCGCGCCGTAGATCCCCTCGGCCTTTTCTACTTCGCGGACGACGAACTCGGCCTCGGGCGTGCCCGCCTGCCAGTCGTCGCGCCGCGAGGCCTCGGACATCAGCAGGTGCGCGCCGACGACCTGCCCGTCCCCTTTCCGCAGCGCGACGAGCAGCCGCTGCACGCGGCGGTCTTCCCCGGCGAGGTAGCGGACGATCCGCTTCGCCTCGCCGCGGAGGCTGTCGAGCGCGTCCGGCACGTCGCGGTGGTCGAGGCCACGGAGCGAGCGCAGCCCCTCGAACCCGCCGCGTCGGAGGTCGGCCACGGCGTCGTCGAGCACGGCGACGCGGTGGCGGTACGACGAGCCCACCGGCTCCGGCGCGCGGCGCGTATCGACGAAGCCCCAGCCCATGTGCTCCGGCTCCGGCAGCGCCTCCGCCCCGTGCGTCGCCGCGTCGGCGAGTACGAGCGGGCTGCCCTTCGCGGCCGCAATCAGGAGGGCCGGACCGAACGGCCTGCCGAGCACCTCGCTCACCGCTTCGGCCCCGGTCGCAACGACTCCCTCTTCAGCGCCGAATAGTGTTGCAAACGCTCGGCCTGTGGCCGACGCCGTCGCCGCGAGCAGGGCGTCGGGCTCGGGCGTCGGCGGCGCGAGGTGAAGGGCGACGGAGAGGCCGTCGGCCGGTGCGCCCTGCGCTCGGACGAGAGCGCGGACGAGGCGGGCGAGCGCGGCGTTCTCGCCCCACCCGTCGATCCCCGCGTCCATCGCACGGTTCCGGGGACGTGCATCCCCGCGCTGCACCACGAGCCGAGCCGGACCCGACGCCCGTCCCACAGCCACCGACACGCCGCCGGGCAGCCGGAGCAGCAGGGCGAGCCCGTCGAAATAGGCCGTGTGCTCGCCGCTGAGCGGGGCGTACACCGGGGCGAACGCCGCCGCCGTCGCCGCCGCGCCGAAGGCTTCGGTGAAGAGCGCGCGGACCCGCTGTCGCGCGGCCTCGGGGTCGGGCGGCGCGGGGCGCTGACCGAGCGCGCTCCGCACGCGGCGGGCGAGCGCAGGGTCCGTCGGGGCCGTGTCGTCGGAGGAGTCCATCGTCACCTTCGGTCTCGGCGTCAGGCCAGCCGGTCGCCGGGATGGAAGGTGTAGCCGTTGAGGAACTCCTCGGCGGAGAGGACGGCGCGTCCCTCGCGCTGCACTTCTTTCACCTCCACGGCCTTCTCGCCGCACGCGATACGGAGGCAGTCGCCCGAGGACTCCAGCACCTCGCCGGGCTCGCCCGATCCTTTCACGACGCACGTCCGGTAGATCTTTAGGAGGGTGTCGCTGTGCATCGTCCACGCCGCCGGGTACGGCGAGAGGCCACGGACGTGGTTGTGGACCTCGTGCGCCGGCCGCGTCCAGTCGATCTCCGCGTCCTCTTTGAAGAGCTTCGGGGCGTGGCTGACGCGGTGCTCATCCTGCGGCAGCGCCTCAGCCGTCCCGTCCGCCAGGTGCCGCACCGTCTCGACGACGACCTCCGCACCGAGCTCCGCGAGCCGGTCGTGCAGCTCGCCCGCCGTCTCGTCCGGCCCGATCCCCAGCCGCCGCATCATCAGCGTGTCGCCCGTATCCACCTTCGGCTTGAGGAGGAACGTCGTCACGCCGGTCTCGATCTCGCCCGCCATCACGGCGCGGTTGATCGGCGCCGCGCCGCGGTACTGGGGCAGGAGCGAGGCGTGGAGGTTGAACGCCCCTTTCGAGGCAAGCGTGTAGACCTCCGGCGGGAGGATGCGGAAGGCGACGACGGCGACCACGTCTGGCGCGAGCGCTTCGAGCTCGGCGATGAACCCCTCGTCGCGGAGGTCTTCGGGCTGCAGCACGCGGAGCCCGTGCCGCTCGGCGGCCTGCTTCACGGCCGGGGCCTGCACCTGCTGCCCGCGCCCCTTCGGCCGGTCGGGCACCGTCACGACGGCGGCGGGCCGGTAGCCCGCGTTCACGAGGGCTTCGAGCGAGGGCACGGCGAAGTCGGGCGTGCCCATGAACACGAGGCGGAGGTCGGAGGGCCGAGCGTCAGTCATAGCGAGGGCGGTAGAGACGCAGCATGCGGCGTCTGCACGAACGAGGGTAGAGGGGGAGAAGCGAGGGCCAAAAATAAGCCCCGCGCCGCCGAGGGCGCAGGGCTTTTCGTAGAGGCGCGCCGTGGCGCGTCTCCGCCCGATTCGGTGGACGTCTTACATCCGCGTCCGCTCGTCCCAGATCGGCACGAGAAGCTCGAAGTCGCCGAAGCCCGTCTCGTCCACGAAGATGAAGCGGCGGCCGATCCGGTTGTAGTACCAGATCTGGTAGGGCTTGTCGCCGTAGCTGAACGGGTGACGCTCCACGAGGTCGGGCTCGCCGAAGCGAATGAACACCTCGCCGCGGTCCGTATTCCACCCGCTGTTGGAGAACCGGCCGTAGTTCCGGTTGGCGAACGAGACGCGGAAGTAATACTCCTCCATCCGCTCGTTGCGTCGCGTGCCGGGCGTGGGGTCGCGCTTGTCCCAGAAGCTCTGGAACAGGCTGAAGCGCTCCTGCGGCGTCGCGGCGTCGCGGATGGCGTTGATCTCGCGGTCTTTGGCGATGTAGCGGAGCTGCGAGACGGCGCTTTCGAGGTCGGCGATCTGGTCGTCGAGCCCCATCCAGCGGACGGTGAGGTCCTTCGACGCCGAGGCGAGCACGGTGCCGCCTGTAGTTTCGAGCCGGACGTTGAACACGTAGTCCCCGGACGCGAACCGGTCGGTGTCGAGCGTGAGCGTGGCGGGGTTGCGGCCGGCGCGGACGTCGAGCGTCTCGGTCGTGCGGAAGTCCGGGGCGGGCTCGTCGTCCTCCTTCGGCGGCAGGCCGAGGAGCGGGCGGAGCACGGCGGGCCGCCGCCGCTCGCGGTTCTGCTTCACGACTTCGTAGCGGACGCGGAGGGTCTGGGGACGGTCCGCGTAGATCTCGTAGAAGAGCGTGAAGTCCGGCTTGTCCGTGCCCACGGCGTTCGATACGTTCGGGAAGAGCACCTGCCGCGCGGGGTCGTAGCGGTCGGCCAGGAGGAGGTCGCTCATGGCGACGGCGCCGTTGAACGAGCGGACTTCGAGCGGGTACTCGCGCACGAACGTCCGATTCGAGGCCGCGTCCTCGACCTGCACTTCGAGCGCGTACGCGCCCGGCGGGAGTTGGAGCGACTGCGTCGCGTAGTCGTAGAGCGTGTCGGCCTGCGTGGCGTCGTACGTCGGCGCCTCGACGGCGCGCTCCCACATCCGGCTGCGCACGAGGCCCTCGACCTTGCCCTCCGCGTTCGTCCGGTAGATATCGACCGACACGCTGTAGCGCGCGGCGAACCCGTCGTCCTGGCTCAGGAAGCGGAGGCTCTGGTACGGGACCTTCGTGTAGACGTCGACGCGCGTCTCCGCCTCGCTCTCGCCGCGCACGCTCACCGCGTCCACGTCGAACTCGGGCTGGTAGGCGGGCTGGGCGAAGGCGCCGGTCGGCGCCGCGAGGAGCGCGAGCATCAGGCTCAGCAGCACGACGCGCGCCGCTCCGTTCACGTGCTGTGTAACAGGACAACCCATAGGCTCCGGCCTCCGCTCGGCTGTGTTCTATTGCTTTATGATATGCATGACGGGGGAGTTCCGTCCAGGGCCGTCCGAACCGCTCGGCCGGCCGAGCAGGGACGGCGCGTCCGATCACAAGGTAAATATGAAGGCGCGCGAGCCGGCGGAGGAGCGGAATCGGTCGTGCCGTCCCGCGATCCCGCCGAACGGTCGCAGAGGCTCCCCGAACGGGAAGGGCGCGGGGCGCGCTCAGTCGAAGAGCGCGGCGACGAACGAGGAGCGGTCGAACACCTGGAGGTCGTCGATCCCCTCCCCTACGCCGATATACTTTACGGGGATCTGGAACTCGTTCGAAATGCCAATCACAATGCCCCCCTTCGCCGTGCCGTCGAGCTTAGTGAGGACGAGGCCGGTGACATCGACGCTCTTGGTGAACTCCTCGGCCTGGCGGATCGCGTTCTGCCCCGTCGAGGCGTCGAGGACGAGGAGGACTTCGTGCGGGGCGCCGGGCACCTGCCGGTCCATCACCCGCTTCACCTTCGAGAGCTCGTCCATCAGCCCGCCCTTCGTGTGGAGCCGACCCGCCGTGTCGATGAGCACGACGTCGGAGCCGCGCGACGTGGCGGCGGCGAGCGTGTCGAACGCGACGGCGGCGGGGTCGGCGCCGTGGTGCTGCTTGATGATGGGGACGCCCGCGCGCTGCGCCCAGATGTCGAGCTGTTCGGCCGCCGCCGCGCGGAACGTGTCGGCCGCGCCGAGCAGGACCGATTTGCCCGCCTCCTTGTAGCGGTTCGCCATCTTCCCGATCGACGTCGTCTTCCCGACGCCATTGACGCCGACGACCATCACGACGTGCGGGTGGTTCGGAAGCGGGGCGTCGAAGTCGGCCGGCCGGTCGGGGGCGTGTTCGAGGAGGAGGCTCGCGATCTCTTCGCGGATGAGCCCGTTGAGGTCCTCCGTCGAGACGTACTTGTCGCGGGCGACGCGGGCCTCGATGCGGTGGATGATGTCGACGGTCGTCTTCACGCCGACGTCGCTCGTGACGAGGATGCCTTCGAGGTCGTCGAGCACCTCCTCGTCCACCTGATCTTTGCCGCGGACGAGCACGTCGAGCTTGCCGAAGAGGCTCGTCCGCGTCTTTTCGAGGCCTTCTTCGAGGCGCTCTTTCTCTTTCTGCTTTTTACCGAAGCCAAACAGGGCCATGGAGTGCGGGGGGATTTGCTGGTCGAGGGGTCGGAGGACAGAGCGCGGCGGGGTCCATCACCCGGCTCCCCGGCTCCGCGTTCCCTCGGGGGGCGGGACGTTCTCGGGCAGCCGCTCGGTGACGACGGCGTCGCGGTCGTTGAGGGGCACGACCGGGCCCAGTCGCATCACGTGGGCGAAGCGCTGGAGGTAGCGGCCGAGGGAGTACGCGAGGAGCGCCGTCGTGGTCCAGACACAGACCATCAGCACGGGCGGATCGGCGCGGAGGAGCGCGGCGAGCACGGTGATGGACAGCGCCGTCACGGCCACCTTCCCGCTCCACAGGCTCATCATCACGTACCCGAGCCGGCGGGTCTGGACGAGCCCGCCGAGCGCGATCACCGCGTCGCGTACGATCACGCAGATGACGAACCACACCGGCAGCGGCGGGCCGAGCTCTTCCGGCCGGATCACGAGGGCGACGGTGACGGCTGCCGCCGCGAGCTTGTCGGCCGTCGGGTCGAGCACCTTCCCCCACTCCGAGACGGTTCCGCTCCACCGCGCGATCTGCCCGTCGAACCAGTCGGTGGCGATCGCGAAGAGGAGCAGGCCTATGAGCAGGGGGAACGGGCCGCCCCGGTAGACGAGGACCGCGATGGGCCCGACGAGCACCATCCGCGTCATCGTGATCACGTTCGCCGCCGTCCAGAACCGGCCGAGGTCCGGGAACGCGGGGGGCGTGACGGAAGGCTGACGAGAGGGCATGAGCGCGAGCGGGAGAGAGCGACCGAAAGATACGCTCGGCGTGTGCGGACGGCAGGCCGCGCCCCGCCCCAGCGGTGCGTAATGCGTGAAACACAACGCGTTCCGCTACGCCCGGAGGTCGCGCCCGCCGCTCCGCCCGTACGTTCCGCCCTCCCCCTTCGACTGCGCCCATGCTCCCCTTTTTCGCCGCGGCGCTCGCCGTGCAGATCGCCCTCTGGCTGACGCTCTCGCTCGGATTCCGCCGGGCGCGACGCGCATCCGAGGAAGTCCCCGCGGCCGACCCTCCGCCGGTGTCCGTCGTCGTGGCAGCGCGGGACGAAATGGGGCGGCTGCCGGCCCTCCTCGTCGCACTCACGGCGCAGACGCACCCCGACTTCGAAGCCGTGATCGTGGACGACGCCTCGGTGGACGCGACCGCCGCGCTCGTGAACACGCAGTCGGCCGAGGACCCGCGCATCCGACTCGTACAAGTGCGCGACGACGAACGCCCGGCGTCGATGCCGCGGAAGAAGCATGCGCTCAGTGTCGGCATCGCCGCGGCCCGCCACGACCGCCTCGCCTTCACCGACGCCGACTGCGTCCCGCCGCCGCGTTGGCTCGACGCGCTCGCCGCCCACGCTGCCGTGGCGCCCGACGCCGTGCTCGTCGGCTACGGGCCGTACCGAAAAGAGCGCGGCGCGCTCAATGCGTTCGTCCGCTACGAAACGCTGGTGACGGCGCTCCTGACGGCGGCGGCGGTCGGTCTCGGGCGGCCCTACATGGCCGTCGGCCGCAACTTCAGCTACCCGAAGACGGTGTTCGAGCGCGTCGGCGGCTTCGCCCACTCGGCGGCGTCGCTCTCCGGCGACGACGACTTGCTCGTGCAGGAGGCGCACCGCCACGGCATCCCCGTCCGCTACGTCTTCGACCCCGAAACCTTCGTCGTCAGCGAGGCCCCGACGACGTGGCGGCGGTGGGCGCGGCAGAAGCTCCGCCACACCTCGGCCGGGCGGTTCTACGATCGGGGCGCGACGCTCGCGCTCGCCCTCTTCCACGGCTCGGCGCTCGCCGTGTGGCTCGCCCCCGTGTTCCTCGGGTGGACGGGGGCCGCGCTGCTCGCCGGGCGCTTCCTCGTGCAGCGCGCCGTGCTCCGCGACGCGATGCACGTCTTCGGCGAGCACGACCTCACGCTCGCGCAGCCGCTCCTCGACGCGGGGTACGCGCTCTACAATACCGTCCTCGCCCCCATCGGCGGGCTGCTTCGGCCAAAGGCGTGGTGAGACGCGCACGGACACGGCGGCACTGCACACGGTTCGCCCGGCGGGAATATCTTCCCCTCGCTCTTCGTCCCCCGGCCCTCCCACCCGTTCCCCGTTTGCATGGACATCGTCTCGCTGCTCCGCGGCCTGCTCGGACTCGTCTCGATCCTCGCGATTGCGTTCGCGCTCTCCTCCGACCGCCGCCGCATCAACTGGCGGACGGTGGGGGCCGGGCTCCTGCTCCAGCTCGTCTTCGCCGTGCTCGTCCTCAAAGGCGATGAGATGGCCGACGTGTTCGCACCGCTGGGCTGGCCCAAGCTCGGCTTCGCCTTCGTAGCCGGCCTCTTCGTGAAGTTCCTCGCGGCCGTCGAGGTGGGCTCGACGTTCGTGTTCGGGAGCCTCGGGCTGCCGCCGGGCACCGAGGGCTCGCTCGGGTTCTTCTTCTTCGCCTACGTCCTCCCCACCGTCGTCGTGTTCGCCTCGCTCATGGCGATCCTCTACTACCTCGGGGTGATGCAGGTGATCGTGCGCGGCGTGGCCTACGTCGTCCGCCGCGCGCTCGGGACGAGCGGGCCGGAGTCGCTGTCGGTGAGCGCGAACATCTTCGTCGGGCAGACGGAGGCGCCGCTCGTCATCAAGCCCTACATCAAGAACCTCACGCGGAGCGAGCTCATGGCCGTGATGACGGGCGGGATGGCGACGATCGCGGGCGGCGTGCTCGCGAGCTACGTCGCGTTCCTCGGCGAGCGCTACGCCGCCGTCGCCGGGATCGCCGTCGAGGCCGGGCAGCAGCTCTTCGCCGAGCAGCTCCTCGGGGCGAGCGTGATGGCGGCGCCCGCCGCGCTCGTCCTCGCCAAGATCCTGATCCCCGAAACGCGGCCCGTCACCGACAGCGTCGTCCCCGTCACGGACGCCGATGAGGCCACGCTCCCCGCCACCTCCAGCGACGAGGCCGCCGAGGCCACCGCCGAAGCCATCGTGGACGAGGGGCCGAAGAACATCATCGACGCGGCGGCGACGGGCGCGTCGGACGGGCTCCACCTCGCGCTCAACATCGGCGCGATGCTCATCGCCTTCCTCGCGCTCATCGCCATCTTCAACGGGATCGTCGGCTGGGGCGCGGGCTTCTTCGGGCTCGACATCACCCTCGAAGGCATCCTCGGCTTCGTGCTCGCGCCCGTCGCGTGGCTCGTCGGCGTGCCGATGGCGGACATCACGGCGTTCGGCGGGCTCCTCGGGACGAAGGTGATCGCGAACGAGTTCGTCGCCTACAGCCAGCTCGCCGACGCGATCGCCGCGGGCCAGCTCCTGCCGAAGACGGTCGTGATGGCGACGTTCGCGCTGTGCGGCTTCGCCAACCTCTCGTCGATCGGGATCCAGATCGGCGGGATCGGGCCGCTCGCGCCGGAGCGGACGGGCGAGATCGCGAGCCTCGGCCTCCGCGCCGTGCTCGCCGGCACCCTCGCCAACCTCATGACCGCCACGATCGCCGGGGTCCTCCTCGGCTGACCGCGATGGACGATCCCGCGATGGAAACGCCCGACTGGCACGTCCCCGTCCGCGACGGGCTGCGCTTCCTGCCTGGCCCCGGCGGCGAGCGCTTCGCCGCCGTCTTCGCCCACGGCTCGCTCGACGTCGAGGTCTACGCCCCGCGCGGCCATGACCCGCAGACGCCCCACGCCCGCGACGAGGTCTACGTCGTCGCCTCGGGCACCGGCACGTTCGTCCGCGACGGCGAGCGCGTCGCGTTCGGCCCCGGCGACTTCCTCTTCGTCCCGGCCGGCGTGCCCCACCGCTTCGAAGACTTCTCCGACGACTTCGTGACGTGGGTGCTGTTCTACGGCCCCGAAGGCGGCGAAGCCGATGAGTCGGCCCTGTAGGCGGCGACCGCACCGCCGCGTGCATCCCCCGGCGCGCTGAGGCGTTAGAGCCTTTCTTGCTCGACTTCCCCTCTCTCATCGTTGCCCATGACTGAATCGGAAAAGCGCGCGCTGATCGACCGCTACATCGCGGCCTACAACGCCTTCGACGTAGCGGGGATGATGGCGACCGTCCACCCCGCTGTCGAGTTCGAGAACGTGTCGGACGGCGTCGTCGATGCCGGTGAGGTCGGCGCGTTCCGTGCGATGGCCGAGTCCGCGACTGCGCTCTTCGCCTCGCGCCGTCAGACCGTCACGGCCTTCGACCCGAGCGGGGCCGGAGCCTCGGTGGAGGTGGACTACGAGGGCGCGCTCGCCGCCGACCTCCCGAATGGGATGGCCGCGGGGGACACCTTGCGATTAGCGGGACGGTCGGAGTTCGAGTTTGCGGACGGACGGATCGTCCGGATCAGGGACCTCAGCTAGCGTAGCCCACGACCGGGGCCTCTCATTCCCGTGCCTACCTTGCCTCTGGATACGCCGAACGTCCTCTCCATGACCCCGTCCGACCGCCCCGATCCCGCGCCCCGCCGCTCGCGCCTTTCGCGCTGGCGCTCCCGCCTCGAAACGCTCGCGGCCGAGCGCCCCGTCTTCCTCGCCTTCTGCGTCTTCCTCGGCGCCGCGCTCGTCGTCGTCCCGCTCTCGCTCCCGTTCTACCTCTCCGACACGTCGAACTTCCTGGAGAACATCGCGGCCGAGGCGCACGGGATGGTGTTCGACCTGCTCGTGATCGGCTGGTTCATGCTGTGGCTCAACCGGCTCGCCGAACGCCGCCTCCGAACGAACCGCTACCGCGAGGAGATCGACGACTACCTCGGCTGGCACTCGCCCGAGGCCACGCACCGTATCGCCGGCAACGTCCGGCGCCTCAACCGCAACGGCATCCGCAAGGGGCTCAAGCTGACCGAGGCGTACCTCAAAGGGGCGAACCTCGCCGGTGCCCACCTCGAACACGCGGACCTCTGGGGCGCCAACCTCCATTCGGCCGGCCTCCACGGCGCGCTCCTCAGCCACGCCAACCTCGCCGGGGCCAACCTCCAGAGCGCCGACCTCGAACGCGCCATCCTCACCGGCGCCGACCTCCGCGGCGCGAACCTCACCGAGGCCGACCTCGAACGGGCCTTCCTCGAAGACGCCGACCTCCGCGGCGCCATCTTCACCGGCGCCGACCTCCAGTTCGCCTCGCTCCCGAACGCCCTCCTCACGCGCGCCCGGTTCGTCGGCGCGAACCTCCGCGGCGCCCACCTCGAAGGGGCCGACCTCGAAGGGGCCGACTTCGGCGGCGCTACGCTCCACGGCGCCAGCCTCGACGGCGCCCGCCTCGACGGCGCCTCCTTCGCCGACGCCGACCTCGAACGTGCCGACCTCACCGGCATCGTCGTCTCCGACGCCGCCGCG
Organism: Rhodothermales bacterium; assembly: GCA_039944855.1. Taxonomy (NCBI): domain Bacteria; kingdom Pseudomonadati; phylum Rhodothermota; class Rhodothermia; order Rhodothermales; species Rhodothermales bacterium. The sequence goes on from JBDUXZ010000019.1 coordinate 65,198, forward strand.
CTCGCCACGCTCTTCGAGGGCGTCCGCTCGATCCGCGGCGTCAAGCTCAGCACGGAGACCGAGGCGACGCTCCGCGAGGTGGCCCCGCACCTCTTCCGCCAGCCGGCACGGGTGTAGCGTACGTGATGCGTGAGACGTGATGCGGTGGGGACTCCGGCCGTCGCGTTGGAAGCAGCGCTTACGCATACGTATCACCCCTTGCTCTTGAGAGGCTCACCACGTTGTCATCCCGAGCGGAACAGCGTGGAGTCGAGGGATCTCTGGGGGCGCATCTTCAGCGATCTGCTGCGGGTTTCCCCGGAAAGATCCTTCGGCTCCGGCCTGCGGCCTCCGCTCAGGATGACGTTCATCTGAGCCTCTCAACAGAGCAATCACCCCTCACTTGTTAATCCAGACGCGGAGGAGGGAGATGAGTTGGTCCACGTTCACCGGCTTCGTGATGTAGTCCGAGGCTCCGGCGGCGAGGCACTTCTCGCGGTCGCCCTTCATCGCCTTCGCGGTGACGGCGATGATGGGGAGCTCGGCGAACGCGCCGCCGAGCTTGCGGATGGCCCGTGTGGTCTCGTAGCCGTCCATCCCCGGCATCATCACATCCATCAGCACGGCGTCGATGTCCTCGGACTTCTTGAGGAACTCGATGCCGTCGTGGCCGCTCTCGGCGTAGACGACCTCCATCTTGTGCCGCTCCAGCAGGCTCGTGAGGGCGAAGATGTTGCGGATGTCGTCGTCGACGATGAGCACCTTCGTGCCGGCGAGCGAGCTCTCGGGGCGGTGGCGCTGTTCGAGCCGGGTCCGCTGCTCGTCGGGCAGCTCGGCCTCGACGCGGTGGAGGTAGAGCGCGGTCTCGTCGAGGAGCCGGTCGAAGGCCTCGACGTCTTTGGCGATCACGGCCTCGGCCATGCTGTGGAGCTTCTCGGCCTCCTCGGGCTTGAGGTCGCGCCCCGAGTGGACGAGGATGGGGAGGTCGGTGAGGCCGAGCTCGTCGCGGATGCGCTCGATGAGCTCGAACCCGTCCATGTCCGGCAGCCCGAGGTCGATGAGCGCGCAGTCGAACCGGCCGGTCGCGAGCGCTTCGAGCGCTTCGGACCCGAGCGCGACGCCCGTCATCTCGACGTCGTCCCCGCCGATCAGGTCCTCGACGATCCGCCGCTGCGGCTCGTTGTCCTCGACCACGAGGAGGCGGCGAACGGGGCGGTCGGCGAGGTCCTTCATCTGCCCGATCGTCTCGACCACGGACGCCCGCGTGACGGGCTTCTTGAGCTGGGTCATCGCGCCCTTGCGCTGCCCGCGCGGGAGCCGCTCCGTCACCGAGACGATCTGGACAGGGATGTGGCGCGTGTCCGGGTGGTTCTTGAGCCGGTCGAGCAGCGTGAGCCCGTGCATGCCGGGGAGCTGGATGTCGAGCGTGATCGCGCTCGGCTTGTAGCGGCGGACGGCGGCGAGCGCCGCCTCGCCGTGCTCCTCGACGACGGCCTTGAACCCCTTCTCGTGCGCGATGTCGAGGAGGATGCGCGCGAACGCCGGGTCGTCCTCGACGATCAGCAGCACCTCGTCGTCGAGCCCGAGGTGCTCGCGGTCGTCCTCGACGCGGGCGGAGGGGCGGCGCATGGGGGCGGCCTCGCCCGATTCTCCATCCGGTGCCTCATCAGGTACCGAGGCTGCCTGCCCGACGGCCGCCTTCGCGGCCGGCGCCGTCGCTTTCTTCGGCTCGGCCGTCGGCACGGCGCCGTCGCCGCCGGCGCTCGGCGCGGGCGGGGTGACGGGCAGCCCGCCGTCGTCGTCCGTGTCCGATCCGCCTGCGTCCGGCCCCTCCTCGTCGCGGGCGTCCCGCTCTTCGGGGTCCGCCGACTCTTCGTCGTCTGCCCCTGAGGTCACGAGGTCGTCCGACGAACGGGCGAGCTTCGTCGGCGTGTAGACCTCGGGGAGATAGAGCGTGAACGTGCTGCCCTCGCCGGGCGTGCTCTCGAGGTGGATCTCGCCGCCGAGGAGGCGGGCGATCTCGCGGCTGATCGAGAGGCCGAGCCCGGTCCCGCCGTAGTTCCGGTTGACCGAGCCGTCGGCCTGCTGGAAGGCCTCGAAGATCACGCGGTGCTTCTCCGGCGTGATCCCGACGCCCGTGTCGACGACGGAGAACCCGACGACGCCGTCCGCCTCCCGCAGCCGCTCGCTCCGCAGAGCCGACGCGTCGGCCGGGGCGATGCGGAGCGTGACCGTGCCCTCGTGCGTGAACTTGAACGCGTTCGAGAGGAGGTTCTTCAGCACCTGATGCAGCCGCTTCTCGTCGGTCTCGATCGTCGGCGGGAGTGTGTCGTCGAGGTCGATCTCGAAGTCGAGCCCCTTGTCGTTGGCGACCTCGATGAACATCCGCGCCATGTCCTGCCCGGCGGCGTCGAGCTCGACGGGCTCGATCTCGACGGCCATCGTGCCCGACTCGATCTTCGAGAGGTCGAGGATCTCGTTGATGAGCGTGAGCAGGTCCGAGCCCGACGAGTGGACGGTCTCGGCGTACTCCACCTGCTTCGGCGTGAGCGTGTCGTCGGGGTTCTCGGCGAGCATCCGCGAGAGGATGAGCATCGAGTTCAGCGGCGTGCGCAGCTCGTGGCTCATGTTGGCGAGGAACTCGCTCTTGTATTTGGAGGTGAGGGCGAGCTGCTCGGCCTTCTCCTCGACGGCCTTCCGCGCCTGGTCGATCTCGGTGTTCTTCTGCTCGACCTCCGTCTTCTGCTCGGCGAGGAGGCGAGCTTTCTCTTCGAGCTCGACGTTCGTCTGCTGGAGCGCCTCCTGCTGGTGCTTGAGGAGGTCTTCGGACTCGCGGAGGCTGCGGGCCTGCTCTTCGAGCCGGCGGTTCGTCTTCGTCAGCTCCTCCTGCTGGCTCTGGAGCTCCTGTGTCAGCCCCTGCGACTGCGAGAGCAGCGCCTCCGTCCGCATGTTCGCCTCGATCGAGTTAAGCACGATCCCGATCGACTCGGTGAGCTGGTCGAGGAAGGTGAGGTGGTTCTCGGAGAACGGCTGGAACGAGGCGAGCTCGATCACGGCCTTCACCTCGCCCTCGAACAGCACGGGGAGCACGATGATGTTGCGCGGGGGCGCCTCGCCGAGCCCGCTGGAGATCTGGACGTAGCCGTCGGGCACGTTCGCGAGGAGGATCCGCTCTTTCTCCAACAGGCACTGCCCGACGAGCCCCTCGCCCGGCCGGAACCGATTCGCGAGGCTCTTCCGCTCGCGGTAGGCGTACGTCGCGAGCAGCCGGAGCTCCGACTCCGATTCGCCTTCGATGTCGTCGGCGGTGTAGAACGCGCCGTGCTGGACGTTGACGAGCGGAGCGAGTTCGGAGAGGATGAGTTTGGAGACCGTCATCAGGTCTTTCTGGCCCTGGAGGAGCTGGGTGAACTTCGTGAGGTTCGTCTTGAGCCAGTCCTGCTCCTGGTTCTTCCGCGTCGTGTCCTTGAGGTTGCGGATCATCTCATTGACGTTGTCCTTGAGGTCCGCCACCTCGCCCGCCGCCTCGACGGTGATCTTCTTCGAGAGGTCGCCCGCGGCCACGGCCGTCGTGACCTCGGTGATGGCGCGGACCTGCGTCGTGAGGTTCGCCGCGAGGCGGTTCACGTTGTCCGTCAGGTCGCGCCACGTCCCGCTCGCGCCCGGCACCTCGGCCTGCCCGCCAAGCTTGCCCTCGACGCCCACCTCGCGCGCCACCGTCGTGACCTGATCGGCAAACGTGTCGAGCGTGTCGATCATGTTGTTGATGGTGTCGCGGAGCTCGGCGATCTCGCCCTGCGCCTCGACCTGCAGCTTCCGGGCGAGGTTGCCGCGCGCCACGGCCGTCACGACCTCGGCGATCCCGCGCACCTGCGTCGTGAGGTTGTCGGCCATCGAGTTCACGTTGTCCGTCAAATCCTTCCACGTCCCCGAGACGCCCGGCACCTGCGCCTGCCCGCCGAGCTCGCCCTCGGTGCCGACCTCGCGGGCGACGCGCGTCACTTCCGAAGCGAAGGCCGAGAGCTGGTCCACCATCGTGTTGATCGTGTCCTTGAGCTCGGCGATCTCGCCCTTGACGTCGACCGTGATCTTCTTCGAGAGGTCGCCGTTCGCCACGGCCGTCGTCACCTCGGCGATGTTCCGCACCTGCGTCGTGAGGTCGCTCGCCATGTAGTTCACGTTGTCCGTCAAATCCTTCCACGTCCCCGAGACGCCCGGCACCTGCGCCTGCCCGCCGAGCTTGCCCTCGGTACCGACTTCCTTCGCCACACGCGTCACTTCGCTCGCGAACGACGAGAGCTGGTCGACCATCGTGTTGATCACGTCTTTGATCTGGAGGATCTCGCCCTTCACGTCGACCGTGATCTTCTGCGTCAGGTCGCCGCTGGCAATTGCGGTCGCCACCTTGGACACGTCGCGGAGCTGCACGGTGAGGTTGCCGGCCATCGCGTTCACGTTGTCCGTCAAGTCCTTCCACGTCCCCGAAACGCCGTCCACTTCGGCCTGCCCGCCGAGCTCGCCTTCGGTGCCGACCTCGCGCGCCACGCGCGTCACCTCGCTCGCGAACGACGAGAGCTGGTCGACCATCGTGTTGATCGTGTCCTTGAGCTCGAGGATTTCCCCCTTGACATCGACCGTGATCTTCTTGCTCAAGTCGCCGTTCGCCACGGCCGTCGTGACCTCGGCGATGTTGCGAACTTGGGCCGTGAGGTTGTCGGCCATGGAGTTCACGTTGTCCGTCAAATCCTTCCACGTCCCGCTCACGCCCGGCACCTGCGCCTGCCCGCCGAGCTCGCCCTCGGTGCCGACCTCGCGCGCCACGCGCGTCACTTCCGAGGCGAAGGCGGAGAGCTGATCGACCATCGTGTTGATCGTGTCCTTCAGCTCGAGGATCTCGCCCTGCACCGCCACGGTGATCTTCTTCGAGAGGTCGCCGTTCGCCACGGCCGTCGTGACCTCGGCGATGTTCCGCACCTGCGCCGTGAGGTTGTCGGCCATGGAGTTCACGTTGTCCGTCAGGTCCTTCCACGTCCCGCTCACACCCGGCACTCCGGCCTGCCCGCCGAGCTTCCCTTCCGTCCCAACCTCGCGGGCGACGCGCGTCACCTCGCTCGCGAACGACGACAACTGATCGACCATCGTGTTGATCGTGTCCTTCAGCTCGGCGATCTCGCCCTTGACGTCGACCGTGATCTTCTTGCTCAAGTCGCCGTTCGCCACGGCCGTCGTGACCTCGGCGATGTTGCGAACTTGGGCCGTGAGGTTCGACGCCATCGAGTTCACGTTGTCGGTGAGGTTCTTCCACGTCCCCGAGACGCCGGGCACCTCG